>JAITHG010000101.1 GCA_031280075.1 Eubacteriales Family XIII. Incertae Sedis bacterium
GGCGTTGCAGAGCGCGCCGCCCTTGCGCAGGCAGTGGAAGCGGTTGCCCGGATAACGGTAATACCAGCAACGGGGCTCCTGGCACAGATTGCCGCCGATGGTCGCCATGTGCCGCAGCTGCGGGGATGCCACGCTGTGCGCCGCCTCCGCGAGGGCCGGGTCGCGCCTGCGGACGAGAGGGTGCGCGGCGATGTCCGAAAGCCGTGCCATCGCGCCGATGTGCAGCCCGTCCTCCTGTTCTTCGATGCCGTTCATGCCGGGGACACCCTTCAGGGAGACGACCGTGCCCGGCTGTTCCGGCTGGATCTTCTCACGCAGTGTCCCGAGCAGATCCGTGCCGCCTGCGGAGATCTTCGCAGCCCCGCTCCCCGCGCCTTCGGTTGTGCCGGCTCCCAGCGCCTGCACCGCCTCCCCTACGCTCACAGGCCTCTTGTATTCAAATGCCTTCATCGCTGTTTCACGCCCCTTCCTGCCCCGCCTTTTCAGCGAGTTTCACCAGCAGTTGCTCCGGCTTGATGGGAAGCGAGTCTACGCGCACGCCGACGGCGTTGTACACCGCATTGGCAACGGCTGCGTAGGTTCCCGTCGTCGTGCCCTCGGCAAGCCCCGCCGCGCCGTACTCGCCCGCCCCGCGCCAGACCTCCTTGAGGATGGGGCTGACCTTCGGGAAATCGGGCATGAGGGCGATGCGGTAATCGATGAAGTTGGGGCTCAGCATCGTGCCTGTGCCCGGGTCGTAGTTGAGTTCTTCGAAGAGGGACTCGCTCACGGCGAGCAGCTGCCCGCCGATCTGCTGGCTCTCCGCGCCGGAGGCGTGCATGACCTGCCCCACGTCGTTGACGATGGTGATGCGCAGCACCTCGACCGTGCCCAGCTCGACATCCACCTCCACCTCGACGAACCAAGCGCCGTAGGGGATGCCCGAGACGTTGCGGTTGTTGCCTCGCTGCACATACGCCTTGACGCAGGTGCAGTCGTCGTCCATGACGTCCTTGCAGTGCACGAAGTGTGAAGGATCCCCCTTGACAAAGACCTTTGCACCCGCCACGTCCAGCTCGTGCGCCCGCACGTCCGATCCGAAGCGCGGCATGGCGCGGCGGATGAACTCCGCCTTGACCTTTTGCGCCAGCTCGGGCATCAGCTCCGCAAAGAGGAAGGAGACGATGCTGTCCGAGGCATGCACGTCGCGCAGCCCCATCTCCGTGTCTCCGTGGTTGATCCACACGACATCGTCCGGCGTGAGGTTCAAAAAACCCATCTGCTCCGTGCAGGCGAGGACGGCGGCGGTATTGCCGCCTGCCCCGGTCTCCGCAGTCGGCGCGTTGAGGATGAGCTTCAGGTCGGGGGTGACGCGCGCCTCGACTTCAATCTGCCCGCGTTCCGTCTCCTGCCATTCGACGTGCCACTGGTTGTAGAACGCCACGCCCATGCCGCGCCGCTTTGTACCGTCAAGCAGCTCGCCTGCGCCGGGCGCGTGCCGGCAAGACCAGCCAAACTGCTCCGCGCCCGTCTTCAAAACTGCGGCGAGGCTCTCGTTCGGATGGGCATTCCAAGGGTTGCCGCCGTTCTTCGCGATGACCTCCACAGGATCCATGCCGATTTTTTCGGCGAAGACATCGATCGCCTGCGCCATGGCAAAGTTGAACTGCATGTTGCCGACGCTGCGGACGACCGCCCCCGGCATCCGGTTCGTATAATGCATCCGGCTGTTCACGCGGTAGTTGGGCACAGGCCCGAGCATGCGCTCGGCGGCGGCATCCGCAATGACTTGCAAGGGGCAGGTGTCCGCGCCGTGGTAGGCACCCGAATCACCGATGCCGTAGATGTCAAGCGCAGAGATTGACCCATCGCGCGAGCCGCCCACCGTGATGCGGAAGACGCAGAGATTGCGCGCGTCGTGGAAGTCCTCGTGCAGGTTCATCCGGTACTTGACAGGGCGTCCCGCCTTCTTCGAGAGCAGGGCGGTCACGAGGAAGTACATGTCCTCGCCGTTGTTAAAACGCCCCATGTGCGCGCCCACATGCCCGTTGAGCACGCGGATCTGGTTCATCGGATAAGCCAGGTGGTGGGACAGGTAGAGCCGCGTCTGTTCATTGAAGTAATGGTTTGTCCACACCGTCATCTTGCGCGGCGACCAGTCCACCACGACACCCCTAAAGTCGAGCACTCCATGCGTGGACTGCCCGCCCGCCGTCTTCTCGACGCGGGCGACGACCTCCGCCTCGGCGAGCGCCTTGTCCACATCGCCCCGGTGGAAGGTCGGCTCGTCCGTGATTTCGTATTCCTTGAATCCCTTGTAGCGCGGCTTGCGGTTGCTCCCCGCATGGATTTCTGGATGCAGCACAAAGGCATCCTCCGCCAAACAGTCGTCTACATTTAAAAAGGGCTTCGAATAAACTTCCCATTCGATCTCCGCGAGCTTCATCGCCTCGTCGCAGGCCTCCTCGCTCTCGGCGGCGACGGCAAAGCCGATCTGGTCGCCGACCCAGCGCGCCGTGTCACCCAGCGCCCAGCGGTCGAAGTAGCGGATGATGACATCGCGGTGCGCCGGGTTGATTGCCGTGTCCGTCCAGACATGCGTTGTCTGCGGGATGGCGCGCACCTCCGGGTCGTCGTAGCGCAGGACGGCATAGACGCCGGGGTAGGCCTCGACCTTTGATGTGTCAAGCCGCGCGATGCGCGCGTTGCAGCAAGGGCTGGCAAAGATCTTCGCATAGATCATGCGGGGAATCCTGCCCGGCAGCGTGACATCATCAAAAAACTCAACGCTGCCCCGTGCCTTCTCCCAAGCATCGATCTTCGGATGGTACGTGCCCACCCAGTCCCTCTTTACGCGTGGTTCGTACATCCCGCGCACCTCCCTTCGTCCGCGCCAGCCGCCCCCGCCGCGCCAGCCGCATCAGCCGCCCCAGCCGCCCCCGCCGCACTCTCCACACAGCGCTCCACCGCGCGCTGGATGCCCTGATAACACCCGCAGCGGCAGATGTGCCCGGACAGCCCGTCGCGGATCGCATCCTCATCCGGGCTGGGGTTTTCGCGCAGCAGCGAGTGTGCCTCGAGGATGAACCCCGGCGTGCAAAACCCGCACTGCATCGTCGTCCCATAGTCCGGCTCGTTCATCTCCACAAACTCCCGGATGACAAAGTCGTCCTCCGGCAGCCCCTCGATGGTCGTGACCGCATGCCCGTCCGCCTCGACGGCAAGCATCATGCAGGACAGCACGGACACCCCATCCAGCAGCACCGTGCAAGCGCCGCAGGCACCCTGCTCGCAGGAAAGCCGCACACCAGTATAGCCAAGCCGCTCCCGCAGCAGCTTCGCCAAGCTGTCCTCCGCCGCGAAATCCCGCCCGACAACAAAGCCATGCGCCCTTCCGTTCACCCGGATGGTGACTGTCTGTTCGTTCAAGGTTGACCTCCATTTCAGTGTATTGCTCCGACAGCCAAACCTTGGACAGTCGCGCCGTCCAGCACACCGTCCTGCTGCGTTGCAAAGCCTCGCAATACCGCCAGTATTGCTGTGTTTTGCGCCTTGCATGCCGGTGTGCTGAACACCGCTTTGTG
>JAITHG010000020.1 GCA_031280075.1 Eubacteriales Family XIII. Incertae Sedis bacterium
CGTCCGGGTTTTGTATCCCATACGCTCAAGCTGCTCTCGCACGCCCATGTAGGCGGGGGATGTCGCCGAGATCTTCTTCTCAGTCACGAACGTGCCCTTGCCCTGCACGCGCCGCAACAGCCCCTCGTTCACGAGCTGCGTGATGACGGAGCGCACCGTCATGCGGCTGACACCGTACATGCAGCCCAGCACTTGCTCGGAGGGGATGGCGTGGTTCGCCTGCCATTGCTGACTGTAGATCGCGAAACGAAAGATCTCGTCGAGCTGTTGGTAGAGCGGCTTCGGGCTCAGCCTATCCAGTTTTGGCGTTTCATTCTGCACGTCTGCCAGCTTTCATTCAGCGATTCGGGGAACGACCGCGCCTAGGAGGATCAGGCGCCGACCTTCCGCACGCGGATCGCCGTCCTGTGCCCGTTCAAGTCATAAGTGTCGTCGGCACCGTCGCTGCCGCAAGCGCCCTCCGTGTCCGCTGTATCCGCCGCGCCCGCCGCCTCCGGCGAGAGTCGCAGCGCCAGCGTCTCCTTCTCGATATAGACCCTGTGTGCCTCGACGGCGGCGCAGACCTCCGCATCGCCCGCGAAGGCGACCTCGATGCTGTCCATCATCTCCAGCCCGAGGTTTTTGCGCAACTGTTGCACCTTCGAGACGAACTCCCGCGCCAGCCCCTCGCTGACGAGCTCCGATGTCAGCGTCCTGTCCAGGATGGCGAACACGCCGCCCTCCATGGCGACAGCGAAGCCCTCCTTCGCGTTGATCAGCACGGACAGGCAGGACGCGTCGATGAGCACCTCGTCCTCGGATGTGGGCGCGGCGGCCCCCGCGCGCACGGCGCTGTCCGCGAGCGACCACACGAGCTGCCCGCCCTCCGGAAGCCCGTCCGTCGCCGCCAGCAGCGCGGATGCGTCCGCCTGCGCGAGCGAGGCGGCAAAGGCCTTCATGCGCGCGCCAAGCCGGGGTCCTGCCGCCTTGAAGTCCGGCTTCACCGCAAAGTCCATATAGCCCCCGAGGTCGCGCTCGAAGCGGACTTCTTTCACGTTCAGCTCCTCGCGGATCAGGTCTGCCGCCGCGCCGATGGAAGCCTCATACTTGCCGTCTACGAGGACGGCAGGCAGCGGCTGCCGCACCTTCAGGCGCTCCTTCTCACGCACGCCGCGCCCGAGGCTCACGATGGTGCGCACGAGATCCATCCGATCCTCGAGCGCATCGTCGAACCGCGCCTCGTCCACGCCCGGATAGAGTGCGAGATGCACGGACTCCTCTCCCGTCAAGTTGACGTAGATCTCGTCCGAGAGGAAGGGCGCAAAGGGCGCGATCAGCTTCGAAAGCCCCACGAGGATCTCGTATGCGGTGGCGTAGACGGCGCGCTTGTCCTCGCTGTCGCCCTCCGCCCAAAAACGCCTGCGCGCGCGCCGGATGTACCAGTTCGAAAAATCCTCGACCGTGAACTCCTGGATGCGCCGCACCGCCTTCATGTGGTCGTATGCATCCATGTCGCCCACCGCATCCCGTACCAGGTGGTGGAACTTCGACAGGATCCACCTGTCAAGCTCCGGTCTTGACTCCTGCGGCGACTCGTAGCTGCGCGGGTCGACGCCGTCCTGGTTTGCATAGAGGACAAAGAAGTAATACGTGTTGCGCAGCGTCCCGAAGAATTTGCTCGAGACCTCCTGCACGCCTTCCTCGTCGTACTTCGTCGGAGACCAGGCTGGCGAGGTGTGCAGCAGGTACCAGCGCGTCGCGTCCGCACCGAACTTGTCGAACTGATCGAAGGGATCGACGGCGTTGCCGCGCGTCTTCGACATCTTCTTGCCTTCTTTGTCGAGGATGAGGTCATTGACGAGGACATTGCGGTAGGGCGCCTTCCCCATCACAAAGGTGGAGATCGCCATGAGGGAATAGAACCAGCCCCGTGTCTGGTCGATGCCTTCGCAGATGAAATCGGCAGGGAACAGCTCCGTGTCGAAGCGGTCTGCGTTCTCGAACGGCCAGTGTTGCTGCGCGAAGGGCATCGCCCCGCTGTCGAACCAGCAGTCGATGACCTCCGGAACGCGCTCCATCGTGCCGCCACACGTCTCGCATTTAATGTGGATGTCGTCCACCCAGGGGCGGTGCAGCTCGATGTCCGGCACGCCGTCCGCGCCGTCCGCGACCGTCTCCATGCCGCGCTCCTGCAGTTCCTTGCGCGAGCCCACGCAGGAGAGCGCCCCGCAGCCCTCGCAGCGCCAGATCGGCAGGGGCGTGCCCCAGTAGCGCGAGCGGGAGATCGCCCAGTCCTTGACGTTTTCGAGCCAGTTGCCGAAACGCCCCTCGCCGACGAAGTCAGGGTACCAGTCCACACTGTCATTGTTCTCGACGAGCGCATCCTTCAGCTTCGTCATCTCGATGTACCAGCTCGGCTTGCTGTAGTAGATCAGCGGCGTGTCGCAGCGCCAGCAGAAGGGGTAATTGTGCTCCACCTTCTCTTTCGAAAACAGCTTGCCCTCCCCGGCGAGCCATTTCATGATGTCGACATCCAGCCCGTCCTCCATGACGAAGCGCCCCTGCCACGGCGTGTCCGTGTACTTGCCCGCCTCGTCCACCGGGTTGGGGACGGGCAGCCCGTACTTGCGCCCTGTCTGGTAGTCGTCCTCGCCGAAGGCGGGGGCAGTGTGCACGATGCCCGTGCCGTCCTCCGTGGTGACGTAGTCGTTCACCGTGACGATGAAAGCCCGCCCGCCCGTCGGCGGCTTCGCTTCCACAAAAGGCATGAGCTGCTCGTATTCGATGCCCTCGAGCGCATTCCCGGGCAGTTCTTCCAAAATCTCGTAGGCACCCGCGCCGACCACCTTGTCAGCCAGCCCCGCCGCGACCCAGACGACCTTGCCGCCGTGATCCTTCGATACGGCAGATGCCTTTGCCCCCGCCGCCACAAGCTCCTCATCCGTGCGAACGCGCACCCGGACGTAGCGGATGTCCGGCCCGACCGTGAGCGCCGTGTTCGCAGCGAGCGTCCAGGGCGTCGTCGTCCAAGCGAGGAAGTGCTCGTCCGCGCCCTTGCGCTTGAACAGCACTGTGACCGTGTTCGTCTTGACTTCCTTGTAACCGAGGCTGACCTCATGGCTCGCGAGCCCCGTGCCGCAGCGCGGGCACCAGGGCAGGATCTTGTGCCCTTCATACATCAGCCCCTGTTCGAAAAACCGTTTCAGGATATGCCATTCCGTCTCGATGTAGTCGTTGTCGAGCGTGATGTAGGGCTTGTCCATGTCCGCCCAAAACCCCATTCGGCGGCTCATCTCCCGCCAAAGCCCTTCGTATTTGAAAACGGACGCGCGGCACTGCTCGTTGAACGCGCCGATACCGTAGTCCTCGATGTCCTTCTTCGTCACGAGACCGAGCGCCTTCTCTACCTCGATCTCGACCGGCAGCCCGTGCGTGTCCCAGCCAGCCTTGCGCGGCACGCGAAAGCCCTGCATGGTCTTGTGCCGGTTGACGGAATCCTTCAAGGTGCGCGCCATGACGTGGTGGATGCCAGGCTTCCCATTGGCAGTCGGTGGTCCTTCATAGAACATGAACAGGGGCGCTTCTGCGCGCCCTTCCACGCATTTTTCCAGCAGGCGCGCTTCTTCCCACTTACACGCCTGCCCGTCCTGCAACTTCGCAATCGCCTCGTCCGATAGATGTTTGAACATAAAATATACCTGCCCTCGCCTAATCTGTCTCCCTCATGCCGCCCGCCACTTCGGACAGCACGCTCCGGATCGTCCCTTCGTCATATCCCTGCCCGACCAGGCGGAGCGTGACCCGTCTGCGCGCCTTCTCCCGATCCAGCCCTGCCTCCGCAAGGGCGCGCGCCGCGACGCTGCGGGCATTCTCCCGTTCCGTCTCCGCAGGGTAACCCTCTGCCACCGTACTGCGCGCCAGCGCCTCCGGGATGCCCTTCCGGCGCAGCTCGTCGATGGCGCGCCTGCGCCCTCGGCGCTTTTCCATGAGGATCTCCAGACAGCGCACCGCAAAGGATGCGTCGTCCACATAGCCGTCTTCGGTGAGACGCAGCAGGGCATCATCGGTCTCGTCCTGTGTGTAGCCTGCCTTCCGCAGCAACAGCCGAAGACCGGCATCCGTCCGGGGCTGCCTGCCGAGCAGGTCGAGCGCCTTGCCGTATGCCGTCTTGCGATCCTTCTTGCTCCGTGCTTCTTTGGGTTCGCTGTCCCGCT
Source organism: Eubacteriales Family XIII. Incertae Sedis bacterium (assembly GCA_031280075.1). Next base: position 4,194 of record JAITHG010000020.1, read on the forward strand.
TGCTTTCTTCGTCCGTCCGTCCTGTGTCAGTCATAGATATTTATTTTAACATCAATCGCTGCATGGAGTAAAGCGCAGCAGCGGGAGCAAACGAGCCCCGGCAGTCCTTCGGCGAAGGCGGGGGGCAGGTCTATGCGACGGATGTCGACACCGTCAGGCGGCGCGAGCGCGGAAAAACTGCCGAGCCCTTAGATCGGAAGAGCG
>JAITHG010000250.1 GCA_031280075.1 Eubacteriales Family XIII. Incertae Sedis bacterium
CGCAGCAAGGGCGGCTCGACCGTCTTCATCGAGCCGCAGGCAGTCGTGGACGCGAACAACGCGCTGCGCGCCCTGGAGGCGGACGAGCAGGCGGAGATCGACCGCATCCTCGCGGAGATCTCGGCGGAGGTCGGTGCGTGCGCCCATGCCCTGCTGCTCAACCAGGAGCTGCTGGTTGCCCTAGACCTAATCTTTGCGAAGGGCAAGCTCGCCGAGGACATGAAGGCGGTGCGCCCGGAGATCCAGGAGGGCGGTGCGGGGGTTGCGCTCACGCTGTCCATGGCGCGGCACCCGCTCATCGACTCTGCCCGCGTCGTCCCCATCTCCCTTGCGCTCGGGGGGGCATACAACGCCCTGATCATCACGGGACCGAACACGGGCGGCAAGACGGTGACGCTCAAGACGGTGGGGCTGTTCCTGCTCATGGCGGAGGCGGGGCTCTTCCTGCCCGCAGAGCAGGCATCCATCCCGCTCGTCCGGCAGGTCTTTGCCGACATCGGTGATGAGCAGAGCATCGAGCAGAGCCTCTCGACGTTCAGCGCGCACATGCGGAACATCGTGGAGATCGTGCGGGACGCGGGATCTCAGACCGTTGTGCTGCTCGACGAGCTGGGGGCGGGCACGGATCCGACAGAAGGCGCGGCGCTTGCCATTGCCCTGCTCGAGGAACTGCGCGGGCGCGGGGCGCTCGTGCTCGCGACCACGCACTACACTGAGCTGAAGAAGTACGCCATCGCGGAAGAGGGCGTGGAGAACGCCTCCATGGAGTTCGATGTGGAGACGCTGAGCCCGACCTACCGTCTGCGGCTGGGCATCCCCGGCAGCTCGAACGCCTTTGAGATCGCGGGGCGGCTCGGTTTGCCGGCGCGCGTGGTACAGGATGCCGCCGCGCGGCTCGACAGCGGCAGCATCGCGTTTGCGGCGGTCATCGAGCAGGCAGAGCAGGACAGGGTGGCGGCGGAGGCAGACCGAGCGGCCGCGGTCAGCCTGCGGGAGGAGGCAGAGCGGGAACGCGCGGCGCTCCGGAACCAGCGATCCCGTTTTGAAGAGAAACAGGAGGCGCTGCTTGAGAAGGGGCGCGCGGGGGCTACTGCGAAGATCGAGGAGGCGGAGGAATACGCGGACATCGTGAAGTCCGAGCTGAAGGAGCTGCTTGACGAGGCGGAAACCCTGCTCGCACGCGCGCGGAATGGTTCGGATTCGTGGGCGATGGATGGCGATGGTGGCGGGCGCTCGCGCGGGGATTTTTATCGCGGGCTGGATGAGGGGCGCAAGGCGCTTCGCAAGCTGAAGGCGGAGTATGCTGCCGACGGTGGGGGGGATGCGCGCGGGGCGGGTTCGGGCACATCCGCCGGGGCATCCGGTGGCGGAAAGGGCAGGAACAAGCGCGCAAAAAGGGCGCGGGATCGTGCGGGCAGCGGCGCTGCCTCTGCTGCGCATGGCGGGCAGGATGCGGTGGCAGGCGCGCTCCAAAAAGAAGAGATCCGTCCCGGGCTCACCGTCCTGCTTACGAGCATCAACCAGCAGGCGGAAGTCCTCAGCCCGCCGGACGAGCGCGGCGAAGTGAGCGTACAGGCAGGGCGCATCCGCATGACCGTCCCTGTGGACAGCCTGCGTCGCGTGGAAGGGAAGGGCAAGGCGCGCGTGGATCGTGAAAGCAGTGGGCGCATCAGCATCGTGCGGACGAAGGTCAGCAGCATCGCCACCAGCGTGGACGTGCACGGCATGAACCTCGACGATGCCCTCATGCAGTCCGACAAGTACCTGGACGATGCTTTCCTAGCAGGTTTGCACGAAGTCAGCATCATCCACGGTCGGGGCGAGGGCATCCTGAAAAACGGCATTCGCGCCATGCTGAAAAAACACCGCCACGTAAAGACATCCCGCCCGGGGGATGCCTTCGAAGGAGGTGACGGGGTCACGATCGTCACGCTGAAATAGCCAGAAGCTGCCGTCGCTGGATTGCCGAGCCGACTCTGTCGGCTCGCAATGACAGAGACATGGCGGAAGCTATACCCGCAGAGAACCTATGAGCTGCTGCTGCTGTCGGCTCGCATGACAGAGACATGGCGGAAGCCCCAAGCGAGAGGAGAGCCTGTCATGGAACTTGCATCTACTGATTGGAAAGCAATCCAAAACATCGTCCTCGAGCTGAACGGCGAGACGGACATCCCAAGGGCGCTCCACGCCTTTCTCCATTCTGTCGGGTCGCTCATCCCCTTTGAAAAAGCGTCGGTCTATTTCTACAGCCGGTTCGCCGGTCGCTTCCAGGTCGACGAGTACTTTGCGGAGGGCTTCGACGAAAAGGAGCTGGTGGACTACGACGCCTATTATTACAGCATCGACGACATCCTCGACACGATGCTCCCGCGCAAGCTGCACACCGTGCGCAGCTCGGAACTCTTCGACATGCGCAAGCGCGTGCAGACCGAATACTACAACGACTACGTGAAGCCTGTCCGCACGCATTTCTCCTTGGACGCGAACTTCGCATGGAACCGGGGCGGCGGGGGCATCGGCTTCGGCACGCTCGACCTCTTCCGCGCGACCTGCGATGGGGATTTCTCCGACCGGGAGACGGAGATCTGCCGCGTCCTGCAGCCACACCTCGGCTTGAAGGTGCAGTCTTTTTTCCCTCCGACGGAAAGTCCCTACGACCAAATGCTCGCACCCTTCCGCCTGACGCGCACGGAGACCGAGGTCGCCCGCCTCCTCCTGCAGGGCTTCACCAACGAGCAGATCGCAGAGGCACAGCACGTCACCGTCTCAACGATCAAGAAGCAGGTCGCCTCCGTGCTATCCAAAACAGAAAGCAGTTCCAGAGTGAGCCTGCTGTGCAAGCTGTCCGCCCTGCAGTCACCGACAGTGCCATGATTCGCAGGGGGCGTGTGTCCATCAAAAATGGTACCCAGGGCCCATGGCATTTCGCGGTCTGACATCCTATAATGCCTCTAACGCAAATCGCTTTGCTTGTAAGAACCGATGGGCAATAAACGGAGGTCTGAGGAGAAAGGAGTGCAGGATGGGTGCGCAGATCAGCGGTGTCTATGGCTACGTGATCATCGCGGCGTTCGCTGCGATATTTATCGGAATTTCATTTTTGGTGT
>JAITHG010000272.1 GCA_031280075.1 Eubacteriales Family XIII. Incertae Sedis bacterium
ACCCACAACCCCTTCCGGTCCAGCGGTGACGGTCGACCCAGAGCCGGTCATCCCGAACTTCACCGTCTCCGCTCACAAGATCGACGCGGAGCCGGGCTGGGACAACGACATCCACACGCCGCAGGGCAACCTCGCGCTCAACGCCGTGTTCCATTTCGCGCCGGATCACGAGGCTCCCTTCGATCTCGGGGCAGACCTGTTCGGGCACTGCAACGCGTCCGAAGAATTCGAACTTTTTGTGCCTTGGGATCCGTCGAGCGCGCGCTGGTCGAAGCAGTTCGGGGACTATATACCGGAGGACAGGGCGCTCGCCTACGGACGTTCCCTCACATACCGGATCAGCGGGGCGCTCACGGTGACGGAAAGCCCGCCGACCGGGTACACAGGCGCTGCCGCGAAACGCATCAACGTGGCGCTCACGGCGCGATTCTGGCGCGATGTCACAGTGGACAAGGACGGCAACCTCATCGTGGGACCATGGCAGGCGCCGCAGTACAGCATCGTCAGCGCCGAAGCAGGGATCGCCCTGTACGGGCTTTTGGAGGCAGACGTGGACGGGCAGACGTTCGGTCTGGGTGACCGCGGCTCGACCTTCGAAAACCAGGTGGCAAAGCGAGCGGACATCCGTGTCGTCAAGGGCATCGAAAAAGGCTTCGACCCCTGGGGCGTGGTGGACGCGACAAAAGTCCCGATGCAGGGGGCAGCCTTCTCGCTCTTCCTCGGCGACCACATCGACGGCATTCAGCCAGCCAACCCCGAGCCGGTGCGTGCGCGCTTCGTGCGCAACGACGGATTCGACAACATTTATGAGATCGACCGCAGCGGCAGTTTCCCGCGCCGCGATGGGGCAGGTGCGCAGCAACTGACTGGCGCGTCCGACCCTGCCGCATCGACCACGGTCTTTCTGACATCCAAGGAGGGCAGCTTCCGCGTGCTCGGGCTCCCGCCGGGCAACTACACCCTGCGCGAGGTGCGCAGCAACCCCTCTGAGGGCTTCGTGCCCGAGGAGCGCGACTTCGAGGTGAAGGCGGACGGGACGGTCGAGATCCGCCTGCGCGAGGGGAAGCGGATCCAGAAGAACACCATCGATATCGTCAACTACGTCATCCGCCAACGGCTGATGATCCGCAAGGTGGACGCGGAGACGGGCAAGGCGATCCCCTCGGTTCGGACGATCTACCGCATCCGCTACATGGGCAACCCGCAGACACCGGAAGCGCAGCGCACGGGCGACCCGAATTACGGGCGCTACCTGACCGAGCCGCTGCCGTCGGGTGGGAGCCGTTCCTGGTTCCAGGCGGAGGAGAATGGCGAAATCGTGCTGCCTTTTTCGATTCCTTATGGCATCTGGCGGCTCGAAGAGATCGTCCCGCCGGAGGGCTACTACCTGGGTGCCTACGACGGCACGGGCGCGGCCTCCCCGAGCGAACACAGCAGGGGCTACGCGGAAACGGTCACAGTGTTCGACCGCGCAGGCAACCCGGTCGCCTTCGACCTCGACCCTGCCACCCGCCCCTATACGTGGCAACTGTTCACTGTGGACAAGGCGGGCACGAACCCCGACGAGCACATCCTGATCGAGCTCGTCCAGAAGAACAACAGCATCAAGGGCAAGATCGAGATCCGCAAGCGCGCGGAGCGCATCGTGGGCTGGATGGGCAGGGACACCGCCTACGGGCGGATGCTCGAGCCCCTCACCGCCTTTCTGCCCACAGACGGCGCGCGCTTCGACATCTTCGCAAAGACGGACATCAAGCTGCCGGACGGCATCGAGACCCCGCTGTTCATCGACGCGGAGGACAACGCCATCCCGCTGACGGAGCGCAGACGGGATCACGCCCTGTTCCCGGGCGCCGTCCGCTTCGAGGAGAGCGTATTGCCGGACGGGACGGAGATCGGCATCCTCACGGAGCGTGTGCCGAATCGGACGGACGCGAAGAGCTACGCGACGATGGTCGCGGGAAAGGGGACGAAGCCCAACACCTGGAAGCTCGCCTTCGTGACAGGCAATCCGCTTGACACAGGTACGGGAGGCAGCATCCGCTACGAGTATGAGATCGGCATGGAGCACTCGAAGGACGGCTATACCTCGGCGCGCGTGCGCGCGGTGCAGACCGTCACTGCATCGGCGCTCGTGACGGCGGCAGCCTTCCCCTCTGCCCCGGCGTTCACGATCCGCTCCGGTCAGGAGTGCATAGACGGGTATGAAGGGCTCTTTGAGGACCCGTTCCGCAACGGGTTTGCGAACGGGCACCAGGTGACGGGCGGGCGCACAATTCTGTTTGCGGCGGACAATCCCGGCATCGGCGTACCGACCGGTGGTGGCATAATCAGCCCCGGCGGCATCGGCGTGCCGACCGGTGGTGGCATAATCAGCCCCGGCGGTGTCGGGAATCCCGACGCGCCCGATCCGGATCCGGCGGACGCGCTCTTCCGCAGCCGTGTCGCCTCCTACGACCTCGAGCTGACCTGCATGCCGCAGTCAGGCGACGACCTGGTGTTCGAATGGGACGGGCTGCGGCTCCGGCTTCAGCGCGGCGCAGACGGAAGCTTCGGATTTGCCGAGGTCGAAAAACCGACCGCTGCGCGCGTTCCCGCAAGCCTCGACCTTGACAGGCAGACGAAGAACGCGGGCACGGCGGACGCGCCGAAGCTGACGATGCGCCCTTCGGATCAGCCCGTGCGCATCCGCCTGAACGATGGGACGACCGTGCAGACCGCGCTGACTGGTTCGTGGCTCTTCGCGACCATCCGCGTGCCGCTCGGCAAGAAAGTCCCGGAACTGATCTACGACGGCGAACTGCAGGATCTGCTCGAGGCGGAGACGGGCGCGCGCCTGTCCGCCGAAAACCCGACGCTCGATGTCCTGCCGCCCTCCGCGACCGGCGAACGCCTGACCGCGCGGCTCATCGAGCCGTCCTGGGACAGGGCGGGCTGCTATGAGTTCGTCCTCGCCGTGCAGGCGACGGGAGCCGGCTGGAAGGATGTCCGGTTCCGCTTCAGCGACGGCAGGATCATGACGCTCGACGTGCTGCGGGGGTCGGACGGGGTGGCGCGCGGAGTCGTGCGCGTCGAATGCCTGACGCCGACGTACCGCTCCCTGCTCGGGGCGCTCGTGCAGACTGTCACGACGGGCGCGGACAACGACGGGCAGGATCATGCCGACGGCAGGGCAGACAGCTCCTGCGTCGGCGCGGACGGCACAGGCATCGCCTTCTCGAAGCTCCTGCCGCTCGGGACCTACATCGTCCGCGAGCGGGGCGCGTCGGACTCGGACTGCGTCGAGCCGTCCGACTACGAGGTGACGCTGACGGGAGACAACCCCTACGTCCCGCTCATCTGGGGGGCGCACGAGCGTGACAACGGCATGGCACGAATGCGCCTGAACATGAAGAAAGTGCTCGCGGAGGCTGGAAGACCGGGCACGCTGCCCGGCGCGGGCGCGGTGTTCGGTGTCTATGCCGCCGGTGAAATCGCGGCGCAGGGCGTGCAACCTTCGGGCATGACACCCAAGGCGGAGCGCGACGTACTCCGGCAGGGCGACCTCATCGGCACTCTGGTTTCCGGCAAGGACGGGATGGCGACCGGGGACTTCTGTGCCCCGTGGGGCGACTACTACGTGCGGGAGCTGAAAGCCCCTGCGGGCGGGCGGCTCAGCACGCATGAGATCCCGTTCACGTTCCGGCAGGATGCCATCGGAGACCCGCTGCGCACGGTTTTGGTAGAAAAGGGCATTACGGTGGACTGCCGGTATCTCGCGCCGGATGAGATGGACGTGTCTGTCCGCCTGCTCGACCAGATGCCGATGCCGACCTTCCGCGCGAACGGCATGCGCATCGCAGCGGACATGGTAGGCTTCCTCCCGCTCGGCGGCGGGGCTGCCGCGACGCTGACGCGCACCGAGATCGCGCACGAGACGACGATCCGCGTCAAGGGCAAGAACCCGCTGGTCCTAGATTTTGGGGACGGTCACAGCGTTCGCGTCACGCCCGGCACGAAGGCCTATGAGGCAGTCTGCACGAGCAGCGTGGGCAAGGAGGAGATGCTCGCCGACCCGGCTGTCCTCCCCAAGGAGGGCATCGCGCACGCGCGGACGGAGAAGGACGGCAAGGTCTCCCACACCTACACATGGCGCATGGGACTGTCCGCTGTCGCCTACCGCACCAGCCTGCGCTCCGAGCCGGAGGAACAGAAGTTTGCGCGCCTGCTGGCAGGCAGGGGCAGGGCAGGCGAAGTCAGCGTGTACGGTCGCTACGACAGGGCGGCAGGGGTGAACGCGCTCTACGTCCAAGGGGTGCCCGCAGGCGGGTTCACCGCCTCCGGTATCACCTTTGCGGACGTGCCGCAGGGCGCGCCCGGTGCAGTGCCGCTCGCACGGGCGGAGACGGCGGGCATCGCGTCAGGCGGAGCAAGGCTGGAGTTCGCGGGCGGGGCGGTCGTCCTCGCCGACGTCGGCGCGGACGGGGCGCTCAGCCTGTCCGGCGGGGCGGGGGTGACGGCAGCGTTCGGCAGCGCCCCGATCGCGAAGGCAGACTACGGCGTGCAGCCCGACGGCAGCGTCGTAGGAGACATTGCCGGGGGCTCGCCAGCGCCCGGTGCGCCCGGAGTGGCCGGCGTGCGGATCGATTATCCGAACCGGGACATCCGCATCATCGACACAGCGGGCAGCGGTGAGACAGTCCTCTCGCAGCTCGATGCCGTCCTGGCAGGCAACCGGCTGCGCTTCCGATCCGACGTGGCGGCGGCATACGAGGACGGCGCGCCGCTGCCGGCAGGCAGGGAGTACGCGTTGGCTGAACACACGTCCTACGTGTTTGTGACCGCAGACGGCAAGACCACCGTCCACGCGCAGTGGGCGGGCAGGAAGCTCGCGCTCACGCTCGAGGGCAAACGCGAGGGCGCGGACGCAGAGACCTTCGCCTCGCCCTCCGTCGCCCTGTACGGCGACCCTGCAAACGTGCAGGACGCACAGCATAAGACCATCGCGCAGATGCCGGGAAGGGAGCACCGCAGCATCGACGGCATCACCTTCCAGCACACGCAGTCCAGGACCTACAACCGCGACTCCACCTTCGCAGGTGTCGTGGAAATCGACCTGAATACGGCGGACGACGCATCGCTCGTGGGCTTCGAGAACGACTTGATCCCGCGCATCCCGGGCAATCCGGGCGACCCCGGGCAGCCCGGAAGACCGAACGAACCCGAACGCCCCGACCGCCCGACAGAGCCGACAGAGCCGGACGAGCCGACAGAGCCGGACGAGCCGGAAATCCCCACAGAGCCCTTGGACGACGACCCGGGAAAGCTCTTCCTGAAAAAGAGGGGACCGGATTATGGAAAGGACAAGCTGGGCTCCTCCCCTCTGCATCCGAAGCGCAAGCCGGAGAAGCCAAAAAGCCGAACCACGCCCCGTACCGGGGACACAGCAGGAGACCTGCCGCTGATCGCCCTGACGCTCGCGGCGGCGGCAGCCATAGCAGGTGCGGCTCTCCTGCGCCACCTGCGCCGCAACCCGTGAGGGCATCCGCTCCGCCCCGCGCCCGGTGAAGAGCGCTTATAGTACATCCGTGAGGCAGAAGAGGCACCCTGCGGGGTGCCTTTTCCGGGAACGGGAACAAATAATGATTGACAGGGATTGTCATCCCGTGTTTGAATATGAGGGAAAATTATGTTGGAAGGAAGCAGGCATAGGAGCAACTGTCCATGGCTAAAGCAGGTGAAGCAAAGAAGGCGGCGAAGAAGTCGCTCGTCATCGTAGAATCCCCGTCCAAGGCAAAGACCATCGGGAAATTCCTCGGCAGCAAATACAAAGTCGTCGCGTCCGTCGGGCATGTCCGGGATCTGCCCAAGAGCAAGCTCGGCATCCGCATCGATGAGAACTTCGAGCCGGATTATATCAACA
>JAITHG010000323.1 GCA_031280075.1 Eubacteriales Family XIII. Incertae Sedis bacterium
CTTCTCGTATGCATTTGCATTTTCCGCCCGGACAGGCTAACAAGCTGACCGGCTGACCGGCTGCTCTGGCTGTTGCCTGCAGCGTCTGCCGCCGTGCGTGCGGATTGGCTAGGCTTTAGATGATGCCCTGGTCGAGCATGGCCTGCGCAACCTTCTTGAACCCGGCGATGTTCGCGCCGAGGATGTAGTTGCCTGCCTGCCCGTACTCCTTCGCCGCATCGTCGATGTTGTGGAAGATGTTGACCATGATGCGGTTGAGCTGGCTGTCCACTTCCTCGAAGGACCAGGACAGGCGCTCGCTGTTCTGGGACATCTCGAGGGCAGAGGTGCCGACACCGCCCGCGTTCGCTGCCTTGCCGGGGAAGAAGGCGACCTTGCTCTCGATCAAGAAGTCTGCGCCTTCCTGCGTCGTGGGCATGTTTGCGCCCTCGCCGACGATCTTCACACCGTTCTTCACGAGTGTCTTTGCATTGTCGAGGTCGAGCTCGTTTTGCGTCGCGCAGGGCAGCGCGATGTCCACGGGGTAGTCCCAGACGCTGCCGTCGCCGACTTCCTTGTAGATGGCACCGCTGTGCGTCTTGGCGTACTCGGAGAGGCGACCGCGCTTCACGAGCTTGATCTCCTTGATGGCATCGAGGTCGATGCCTGCCTCGTCGTAGATGTAGCCCGTGGAGTCGGTCATCGTGACCGGCTTGCCGCCGAGCTGGTAGACCTTCTGCGTCGCGAAGATGGCGACGTTGCCCGAACCCGAGATCGCGACCTTCTTGCCCTCGAAGGAATCGTTGATGCTCTTGAGGTATTCCTCGACCATGTAGACGAGACCGTAGCCGGTCGCCTCCGTGCGCGCGAGGCTGCCGCCCCAGTCGAGCCCCTTGCCCGTGAGGACACCCTGGAAGGCGTTGCGGATGCGCTTGTACTGACCGAACATGTAGCCGATCTCGCGCCCGCCGACACCGATGTCGCCTGCGGGGACGTCCGTGTCGGGTCCGATGTGGCGCTGCAGCTCTGTCATGAAGGACTGGCAGAACTTCATGACCTCATTGTCGCTCTTGCCCTTCGGGTCAAAGTCCGAGCCGCCCTTGCCGCCGCCGATGGGCAGACCGGTCAAGCTGTTCTTGAAGATCTGCTCGAAGCCGAGGAACTTGATGATGGACAGGTTGACGGACGGATGGAAGCGCAGACCGCCTTTGTACGGTCCGATGGCAGAGTTGAACTCGACGCGGTAGCCGCGGTTCACCTGCACCTTGCCGGAGTCGTCCAGCCACGGGACGCGGAACTGAAGGATGCGCTCGGGCTCGACGAGCCGTTCGAGCAGCGCGACGTCCTCGTACTTCCTGTCGTTGTCCACAACGACGCGAAGCGATTCAAGGACTTCCTTCGCCGCCTGAAGAAATTCTGGTTGGTCTGCGTTCTTTTTTTCGATGTCTGCGATAATCCTGTCGACGTAACTCATGGTCAACCTCCCTGTGTTGCTACGAAGTCCCGAAGTATTCCCCGGATCGATGATGTTTACAACCCATTATGTCAGCCCAAAACGGGGATTGTCAATAAAAAAACAATAGTTCACCTATACACGCAATTGTCTGAATAAATGGAGGGATTCTGGGCTGTTCACAGCACTGTTGCAAAGCCTCCGTCCACATTCAGCGTCGTCCCGTTCATGTAGTCCGAGGCACGCGATGCGAGGAAGACCGCCGTGCCCATGAGATCTGCCGCGTCGCCCCACCGACCCGCTGCGATGCGCGAGGTGATGTGGTCGTAGAGCGCCTTGTCGTCCATGAGCCCCGCGTTGATCTCCGTGAAGATAAAGCCGGGGCAGAGGCAGTTTGCCTGCACGCCGTACTTGCCCAGCTCGTTGCTCAGGTGGCGCGTAAGCCCGACCACACCGTGCTTCGCCGTGATGTAGGGTGGGCACTTCATGTCTGCCGTGAAGGAGAGCGCAGAGCCGATGTTGATGATCTTGCCGCTGCCCTGCCGCTTCATGACCTTGCCGACCTCGTGCCCGAGGTAGTAGACCGCGTTGAGGTCGATGTCCATGACGCGCTTCCATTCCTCGTCCGGGAAGCTGTCAAAATCCGCGAAATGGTTTGTGCCCGCATTGTTCACGAGGATGTCGATGCGCCCGTACTCCTTCAGGCAGCCCGCTACGATCTCGTCGATGTACGACCGATCCGCGAGGTCGCCCCGGAGGAAGGCGACCTTCCTGCCCTCGGCCTCCACCAGCCTCTGCACCGTCTCCGTGTTGCCGGTGGAGACAGGGATGAACAGGTCTGCGCCTGCCTTCGCGAAGGCGACGGCATAGCCGAGCCCGAGGTTGCGCGTGGCACCAGTGATGATTGCCACCTTCCCTTTGAGGCTGAACCAGTCCATCGAAAAATCTGTTACTTGCTGTGCCATGACACGCTCCTTTCCACGCTTGCGCTTGCTGGGTCTGTCTATATATGATTTTGTTATTCGTATAATCTTGACTTTAACCTTGTTCTGATTCTTGTTCTGGAGCCGGGACGGGTGGCATCACAGATGGGCCAGATCCTCGTTGCACAGGATCAGCACCTTGACATGCTCCCCGGAGACCTGGGCGGCGAAGGCTGCCTCCCCCGCCTCGAGCGGAAAGACCGTTTGCGTGAATGCGTCGAGCTGCATGCGGGGCAGGATCTGGAGGGCGTGCGGGAAGGTGTACGGGGAGATGTAGGTGCCCGTGAGCGTGATCTCGTTGCGGAAGAAGGCATCCGTGAGCCCCAGCGGCATCTCGTAGTCTGCGGGGTACATCGCGCTGTAGCAGACCGTCCCGCCTTTTGCGGTGATATGCGGCAGGAGCACGGCGGCGGCGGCGACACCGGAGACATCGAGCACGATGTCGAAGCCGATGCCTTCGGTGATGCGCTGCGCGGTCTGCACCACGTCTTCCGCGAGGGGGTCGATGAGGTGGTCTGCACCGAACTGCTTGGCGAGCGCGCGCCTTGCCTCGATGGGCTCGATGACGGTGAGCGAGCTTGCGCCCATCATCTTGAACATCTGCACGGCGAGCAGCCCGATGGGACCGGAGCCGCTGATGGCGACGCGCTGCCCGATCTTTGGCTGGAGTTTGTCCATCATGCGGACGACGACGGACACGGGCTCGAGCATACAGCCGTTGCGCAGCGATACGTCGTCGGGAAGCTTGTAGACCTGCGACTCGTGCCAGGTGACGTACTCGCTCATGCCGGGGCGGTTGCTCTCGTCCGCGTGCTCGCAGAACTGCTGCTGGCCGTTTTGGCAATAGTAGCACGTGCCGCAGAAGCGCAGGAAGTTGCCTGCCACGCGGTCGCCCGGCTTCAGTCCCTTCTGGGTGGCGGCGGAGCCGACCTCGACCACCACGCCGGACAGTTCGTGCCCGAGCCCGAAGGGCACCGCCTGCCCGAAGATGCCTTCGACGGAATGCGGGTCGGAACCGCAGATGGCGCAGTACGCGACCTTGATCTTGACTTCCTCGCCCGTGACGGGGTCTTCCGGAATGTCGCGGAGCTGCACCTTGCCGCGCTTCGCCGGATCTGCGTCCTTCAGGCTGCCGATTTTTACGACCGCAAGTGATTTCATGTCGCCTTCCTTTCCCGCCGGTCTGTCCGGATGATCCCGCACCATCCTTCTGGCCCGAGCTGTCCAATGTTGTTCTACATACAAGAACCCCGCCCGTGTGGGCGGGGCATCTATTATTCTATCACGGTGCGTCGGCTGCCTGCCACAGCGGGTGGGGCAACAATGGCTTGCAGACGCTGCAAGCGGGTGTTGCTAGTCGTCTTTGTCAGACGTCTTTCGGGTCGGTTGCTGCGGGGGTTGCTGCGGGGGTTGCTGCGGCTGCGGGGGTTGCTGCGGCTGCGAGGGCTGCGGCTGGGCTGTGTTTTCCGCGTCTGCCTGCCCGTCCTCCTTCAGTGCCGCCGGACCGTCTGTCGGCCACTTCCGGGCGGAGGCATCGGTCGCCCACTGGTGCGCGGATGCGTCGGTCGGCCACTGCTGCTGCGCGTCCTTTGCCCCCTGCGGCGCGGCACCCTGCCATTGCTGCGGATAGCCGCCCTTCGCCTTGCCCTTGCGCACCTTCTCGCCGAGGGAAGGCTTCCCCAGCTTCCTGCGCCGCCTGCGCACCGCACGGACGATGAGCCAGACGATGGCTCCTATTGCGGCGAGCAGGAGCAGGACGGGCAGCGCCCCCGCGAGGAACACGACGACATCCATGAGGAACTGCCGCACGTTTTCTGCGGACAGGGAGAGCGCGTCCCCGGCGCGGCTGCCGAGCGGCTTGCCGTCTGCGCCGATGGTCTCGGGCGTGACTGCCTCGCTGAGCGTCAGGTTCACGGTCGCGTAGTCCACGAGCTGGTCGAGCCGCCGTTTCTCGCCTTGGTACTGATCCAGCTCGTACAGGACATCCGAGAGCTCCCGTTCGAAGGACACGATGTCGCTTGCCTTCTCTGCTTTTTTTATATACTCCATGAGCCGCGTCTTGCGCAATTCCAGCAGCTCGATGCGCGCTTCCGTGTCGAAGTACTGCGCCGTCAGATCCTCTGAGGACTTGTTCTTGTTCAGGAGCTCGCCCACGCCCTCGACCCCCTCGAGGAAGCTGCTGTAGTTCGCGACGGGGATGCTGAAGGCGAAGTACGACGAACGCCCGCTGTAGTGGCGCTCGCTCTCCGTGTAGGACTGGCTCTCCTCGTTCGCGATGTAGCCGCCTGCCTTTGTGACGAGGGCGAGGATCTTCGCATAGTCCGCGTCGTACTGCTTGGTCGAGACGGTGTAGGAAGCGGAGAACGTGATCTTGCGGTTTGTCTGCGGGACGGTCGCCGAGCCGCCTGCCGAGCTGTCCGATCCGCCCGAGCTGCTGGTCGTGCCTGACGTGTTGGGCGCGCTCTCCTCGGTGGCGGGGCTGTCATACAAAGGAGGAGCCTGAGGGCTTGCCTGTACGCCGTCGTAGTCGGAGACGCCGCC
>JAITHG010000056.1 GCA_031280075.1 Eubacteriales Family XIII. Incertae Sedis bacterium
CTGTGCTTCCTGTTCAGAGAGCTCAAAATCCCCATCGTAGTACCTTATATAGGCCTTGCCGGAGCTTTTGACGCGCACTGGCTTGAGGGTTTTGTCAGCCTCCCCTATTTCTGCCCACACAACTGGTTTGTTGTCAATTGTCATGAGCTTTGTGCGTAGGTCGATCAGCACACTGAACTCGTTCTTTGCGTAGTTTGCCAAGGTTTGTTGGCACTGCTTCGGGTTGTACACACCGACAGCAGCAAAACTGCGCGCTTCATCCGCACCGAGGATCAAAATGCCGCCGCCGGGCGTGTTGGCAAATGCCGAGATTGTCTCGCGGACACTGTGCGGCATGCCGCCGTGTGCCGACTTCACCTCATAATACTGATTGTCACTCTTCTCAAGACGAAGAGCGTCAAGCACATCCTGCAGCATCTTCTCGTCCATACCGGCATCCCATCCTTGTTAAAACTTCACGAGGCTTAAGCGAATATTCACGAGGTTCTCCCCAATATTATCAAGGATTCAGCGAGAAATAGCAAGGATGATTTGCGCCTTCGAGCTTGCATGTCTGTCCACTTTTATGAAATAGCAAGTTATTGCATAGGTGATGCATGCTTTAGCAGAGCCCCTCCGCGCAGGGCGCGGAAGGGCTTTTGTAAGGAAGAAGTCTGCGGTCTGCGTCAGGCCCAGTAGGACTGGATCTCTTCCGCGATGTCCCTGCGGAACAGGGCGCAGAAGGTCTTGACCGTATCGAGGAGCAACGTGAGCGTGAAGAACACGAACGCGACGCACTGCAGCGCCGAAAACGGCCAGTACGGGATGGCGACTGTCCCGCTGTGGGAGTTGCCGCTGTAATTCGCAAGGGTCTGCTCATACGCTGCCCAGGTGGCATACACCATGTACCCGGTCGACAGGACTGAGGTGAGCCCGAAGGTGACGAAACGGCACGTCTTTGGCATCTTGCCCACGAACATGGTGACGTGGACGTGCGCATGTTCCGTCTGCGCATAGGACCAGGACGAGAAGACGAGCACGGTCATGAGCAGCGTCACCACGTCATACACGCCGATGATCGGTTTGTTGAAGAGCGAGCGGCAGGCGACATCGACGACGACAAGCAGCATGATGACGACCGTCGCCGCCATGCTGACATAGCTGACCCACCGGCAAAGCGAGTTGATGAGCTTCGTTGCGCGCTTCATGGTCTGCTGTTTTCCTCCCTCCGTCCGCTTTTCCGTGTCCGCCTGCACCGCCCTGCTTCGCCGCTGTTACGATTTCTGTTCTACAGTGACACCGTATTCGCTGAGGTCGATGGGCTCGTCGAAGGTGCTCTTCCCTCCGTACTCCGCGCAGATGTCCTGCCACTGTTTCAGGATCTTCTGCCCGTCCAGCCCGATGCCGTCCAGCGACTTGGCATAGGCATCATACGCATTCTGCGCGGCAGGCGCAAGCCCCTGCACAAAGGCTTCATTCGGGACATAAATCTCCGCGCCGAGCGGGTTGTCGATCACCCATGAGCGCGTGGTGTCCCAAAACTTCCCGGCCATGACGGAGGCATAGTCGCCGCTGTACTCGTCGAAGACAGCGCGCACGTCGTCCGGCAGACTGCCGTACTTGTCCTTGTTCATGACCATGAAGATGGGGCTGATGAAGAAGGGGTAATCGACGATGTACTTGGTCAGTTCGTTTAGCTTATTTGCGGCGACATTGTGCCAGTCGTTCACGCAGCCGTCCACGACATTCTTCTGCAGGCTCTCATAGGTCTCGGGTGTCGGGATCTGCGTCGGTACCGCTCCGATGCCTTCGAGGAAGGGGTTTACCGTCGCGCCGGGTGTCCGGATGCGGAGACCCTTGCAGTCGGCGATGGTCTGCACATTCTTCTTCGTTAGCTCCATCGCGTGGTAACTGCACGCGGAGATCTGGATCAGATAAAAGTCCTCGAACTCCTTCTGCATCTCCGGGCTGGCCTTCAGCATTGCCATCGCCGCCGCCGAACCGTCCCGTGCGTTCTTGGCCTCCAGGAGCGGAAGCATCAGCCCTTCGGAGACAGGGAACTGCCCTGAGTAGATGCCGATGGCTGACCAGGCGAGGTCGGCAGTCCCGTTGCGCACCATGTCGAGGCTGTCCGGCGCACCGCCGAGCGATCCGCCATGGTAGTAGACGAATTTGACCTTGTTACCCGACGGAAGCCCCTCACATGCCTTTTCGACCAAACTGCCCCACGCCTCGATGTACTGCCCGCAGATGCTGCCTGCCGGGTCGTGGTTCTGGACGACGAGTTCGATGGTCTGCCCTTCCGCGCCTGCGGCAGCCGCGTCTTCGCCCTGCGTGCCTTCGGTGCCGCTCCCGTCGTCGCTGTCGCCGCCGCCGCACGCAGCGAGCGCCAGCGCCAGCAGCAGGGAGACGAGCAGGATGCCCAGTGTGCGTGTGATGCGTGATCTTTTCATTGCTGTTCCTCCTGTTTTCAACAATCGCTTTCCTCCACCAATAAATCAGGTTCATGATCGATGATCGATACGATCATGAAACCGTTTGAACTTGCTCGTTTCGCGCGGTCATGATGTCTGCCGGCAGCGGGCGAGGTCAGATACCGCTCATCTGCCCCGGCAAAAAAAGCGCCAGCTGCGGTACGCAGACGACGGCGATGATCGCGACGACCATTCCGATCACCATCGGCGCGACCCCGCGGAAGATCGTCGTCAGGGGCACGTCTTTCGCCACGCCTGCCACGATGTAGACGTTCATGCCGACGGGGGGCGTGATCAGCCCCATCTCCATGACCATGATCATCAGCACGCCGTACCAGATCGGGTCGAAGCCCAGGCTGATGATGATGGGCAGAAAGATCGGGACGGTCAGCATGACCATCGCCAGCGAGTCCATGAGGCAGCCGAGCACGATGTAGATGGCGATGATGATGGCAAGGACGACATAGCGGTTCACATCCAAGCCTTCGACGAAGGCGGCGAGGCGCATTGGCAACTGTGTGATGGCGAGAAAGGCTCCGAAGATGTACGCGCCCACCAGGATGAGGAACACCATGGCGCTCGTTTTGATCGTGTCGCGCAGACTCGCCAGGAAGCGCGCCCAGGTGAACTGCCGCATGAGGATCATGTAGAGCAGCGCCAGCATCGCACCGATGGCCGCCGCTTCGTTTGCAGTGAAGTACCCCATGAACATCCCGCCGATGACGGCGAGGAAGAGGACGGCGATGGCGACGATGCCCTTGAGCGAGACGAGCATCTCCCGCAGGCTGTACTTCACTGTCTGCGGTGCGAGGGCAGGTTTCACCCGGACGGTAATGCCGATGGCGGCGATGTAGCACAGGGCAAGGACGATGCCGGGGAGGATGCCTGCGGCGAAGAGCTGTCCGATGGACTGCTCCGCGACGATGCCATAGATGAAGAACCCCGTGCAGGGCGGGATGAGGATGCCGAGAGTCCCGCCTGCGGCGATCGATCCTGTGGCAAGGCTGTCCTGATAGCCGTGCCTGCGCATCTCCGGGAGTGCGACGGTTCCCATGGTCGCCGCCGTCGCCGCCGTTGAGCCGCAGATGGCTGAAAAGCCTGCGCAAGCGGCGACCGTCGCCATTGCAAGCCCGCCCCGAAACCTGCCGAGCCAACGGTCGGCAGCGTGGAACAGCCCGCTGCTCAGGTTTGCATGGAAGGCAAACTGCCCCATCAATACGAACATAGGGATGACCATGAAGGAATACTTCATCGCATTCGTGAATGGAATCGTCTTGAGGATGCCGAACGCTGCCCCGAAGTCACGCACATACCAGTAACCGGCAAAGCCGACAAAAGCCATTGCCAGCCCGATGTTCATGCCAAGAAAAAGCAGCAAGACAAGGAGGGCGATGCCAAGGATGGCAATGGTCATCAAATCCATAAAGCTCTCCTTCCATTTCCCAAAAGCTTTTGGTATGCGGTCATTTCTCGTTCTGGTACAGACCAGTTCTGTTTGCTCGATCATAACGATTACACAACAATGTGTCAAACAGGGAAAAGTTGTGAACGACAAATCAAAATGCGGAGGGATGTAGGCTCTGGGACAGAATGGAGCGGTTCCCGCACGCGCCTTGCCGCCCCTGCCATTATTAATGTATAATAAGCAACGAGGCTTTCTGCGGATTGCCTCCTGCTTGTGCGCTTGCGCGCGAGCGCGGACAATGCAATTAAGCGTGTCAATGGGATGCGCCGGGGCTTTTCGGTGAAAGATGGAATGGAGGCACCCGGTGGCGAACGGTCTTCAGGACTGTTGTGGACGAGGGAAAAATGGCAAAGAAAAAATACAGGAAGATGAATACGCCTCAGGGCGAGCAGGCTGCGCAGAAGCCGCAGGCTGGCAAGGATACCCGGGCTGCCGCACCGAAGGCGGAAGCGCGGGCGAAGGACAAAGACAAGGGGAATGCAAAGGTAGGCGCACGCAAGCGGAGCGCCATGCAGGCACAGAAGAAAGGTCTGTTCGGCAGAGGGGCCGCGACGCAGGATGCGCGCGCCGACTATCTGGTCAGCATGGGCCACGCCCCACGCATCGACGAGGGGCATTTTGGGCTTCAGCTCGTGCCGGCTGCCCTGTTCGCGGCGGTCGTCATCCTCATCGTGCGGCAATATTATTACTTCCGCGAGATGACAGAGTATTTCTGGAGCGGGCAGACGGCCGTGACACCGGGTGCCACCAACCAGACGGAGTTTTTCAGCCACTACAAGCTCGTGCTCATCGAGGTCTGCGCGGTGCTCGCCATCCTCATGATCCTCTACCGGGTCATCACGCAGCAGTTCGCCGTGAAGCGCAGCCACCTCTACATCCCGATGCTGGTCTACGTCGTCTTTGTCTTCCTGTCCTTCCTCTTCTCCGAGTACAAGGATGTCGCCTGGGGCGGCTGGAACGACCGTTTTGAAGGGACGGCTGCCATCCTCTGCTACTTCGTATTGCTGTTCTACATCATCAACAGCGTCAACAGCGAAAGAAACATCAAGTGGATCCTCTACCCTGTCGCCGGGACGAGCGTCGTGCTGTCGATTTTGGGCATCACGCAGGCTACGGGGCATGACTTCTTCCAGACCACGCTGGGGCAGAAGCTGATCGTCCCCAACATGATGCTCGAGAATGGGAGTATGGCGTGGGACGCGATCGACGCGGCGGCGGCGCGCGGCGAGCGCTTCCTCTCGTTCACCTTCCAGAACAACGAGATCTACCAGACCGTCTACAACATCAACTACGTGTCCTTCTACCTGACCCTGCTCATCCCGGTGTTCGCCATGCTCTTCATCCAGGCGCAGGGGATCGTGAAGAAATCCATTTGGGGTGTCATATTCGCGCTTGTGGTCTTCAATATGCTCGGCTCGGCGTCCGCAGGCGGCTATCTGGGCATCTTCGTCATCCTCGTCATGGCGGTCGTCGTGCTGAACAAGCGGCTGCTGCAGTGGTGGCGATCCATCGTGGCGCTCCTTGCCATCTTCGTCATCGTAGGCGCTGGCGCCACGGCCGTCGTCGGGCATTTCGGCGGGCAGCTCTGGTACGACGAGATCAAAGGTGCCGTCTCAAACGTCCTCGCCTTGGAGCCGGAAGCGCCTGCGGATGTCCCGGGCAGGGTTGACGACGGGGCTGCTGACGAAAGCCTCTCTGTCTCCGGTTCGGCGGTCGCCGCTGAAGCGCCTAGGCTCGACTACTTCAGCACGGACGGCAATGTCCTGACCATCAGTCTGAACGGCAACGTGGCAAAGGTGACGGTCTACCCGAACAACAGCCTGACCATGCAGGACGCAGACGGGAAAACGCTCACGTTCACACAAAACCCGGATGACGCGGTCATCACGATAGACGACTCACGCTTTGCTGGGCTCACCCTGGTTCCGGCACCGGACGAAAATGGCACGACGACTTATATCGTCGTCAGGCTCGCAAACGATGAGCGGCAGTGGCCGTTCACCCTCACGGGAGAGAACAATGATACGCTGCTCTACCGCAACGACCTAGGTCGGATGCTCCCGCTGCGCAACGTCCCGCATTTCGGCTTCAAGGACAACCCCGGCTTCGGCTCCGGGCGCGGCTACATCTGGTCCGCCTCCCTGCCGCTCATCAAGGACACGTTCTTCATCGGGCACGGCGCGGACACCTATGTGCTGTACTACCCGCATGACGACTACGTCGGAAAGGCGAACGCAGGCTGGAACATCAACATGATCGTCGACAAGCCGCACAACATGTACATCCACACCGCTGTCGGCACGGGTGTCATCTCGCTGCTCGCCCTGCTGGCGCTCTTCGGCATCTACATCGTCCAGAGCGTACGGCTCTACTGGCGCGAGGAATATGACGGCTTCGCCCCCTATGCCGGGCTGGGCATCGTGCTCGGCATCACGGGCTTCCTCGTGTCCGGCATCGTGGACGACAGCACGGTCTCGACTATGCCGATGTTCTACGGGCTTTTGGGGACGGGCATCGCCATCAATATGATGGTGAAACGGAAGCGAGGGGCGAAGGGTTGACAAAGGCGGTTCGCATCACAGGGCTGATCCTGCTGGATGCCGCGATTTTCAACCTCTCGTACATCCTATCTTTCACGTTGCGCTTCGACGGGCTGCCGGACGACTACTTTGCGACATACTTCCCGACGTATGGGCACAACTTCGTCTTCCTGACGCTCATCAAGCTCGCCG
>JAITHG010000036.1 GCA_031280075.1 Eubacteriales Family XIII. Incertae Sedis bacterium
GGCGTTTGCCATGGTGAGCCCGAGTGCCTCGTAGATAGCCCTCATGCGGCGGATGCGGGCGTCCCTCTTGATCTCGAGGTTGATGTAGAGCACGTCGCCGCCGGTGCAGCGCCTGCCCATCCATCCGGTGCCCTCGGCGACGGCGATGGCGAGCTCGAGGAGGGCGAAGGTCTTGCCTGCCTTTGATGGGCCTGCGAGCATCATTTTGTCGCCCTTGGCGAGCATGCCCGCGACGACCATCTCCGGGTCAGGCAAGTCCAGCCCCGCCTCCTGCGCGAACGGCGTGATGTCGGGGAAGACATCCTGCTCCGCCTCGTACCACTGCCGCCACTCGTCCCATGAGGCTTTGCCGATGCCAGTGGCGAGCAGAGCCTGGCGCTGCCCTGCCCGAAGGACACCAGGCAGGCGTGAAAGGCGGGAGGGGTTCTTGTTCTGCGTGTCCACGTCGAGCCCGTTTTTGCGGCACTCGGAATAGAGGAAGTCCACGCGTGAACGGTACTCGTCGTAGTCCTTGGCATCGATGCGGACGATGGCGTGGAGGCTCTTGCCGCCGGAGTGGACGAGGCATGCCACAGGCAGCTGCAGGCTGCGGATGAGGGCGTTCTGGCGCTCGATGGGCAGCGTGTCGGACTCCACGAGGGCGTAGCGGAACTCGGTGACGTTGGCGTTGCGCACGCCCTGCCCGTCGAGGGGGTTGAAGCGCACCCATGCGCCCACGTCGGGGTTGTAGTCGCCGAGCGCCTTGCCGAGGTCGCCGCCGCGTTTGCCGAGGTCGGCGACCAGCTCGCCCGCCGTGCGCGTGTATATGCCCTTGCCGGGGATGTGCCGCCCGTCCTTCTCGTAGGACTCCGTGACGTAGCCCACGTAGTCCTCGGAGTCGAACAGGGCGGACAGGTAGGCGATCGTGTCCTTGACCGGGTCCCATGCGTCCGGCTCCTCGATCTCCTCGTCCTCCAGCCACGACGGGTCGAAGAGGGCGCCGTCAGGCGGCTCCCAGCAGTCGGCTGGCAGCGTGTCGTCCCATCCGAACGTTTGCTCGGTGTACGAGGGCATCCATCCGTGCACGCGTGCGATCTCCACGAGGGTGCCGCCGGTGACGGGCGAGGCGGGCGAGTTGCCGAAGGAGCGCCATTTGCGCTCGCACTCGCCGGGGTGGAAGCGCGCCGTGTCGTGGGCGCTCCACCCGTCCCATTCCCCGCATTCATGCCCTTCAAGCTTGAGCGCCATGCCGACCTGCACCCACTCCTCGTAGGTGCAGGTGGCAGGGTCGAGCCATCCGAGGATGGCGGTCAGGTCGTAGCCGCAGCGCCCGATCATTTTGCAGCCTCCTCATCGATGACTGCCTGCTCCTCGTCGCTGACGGGGTATCCCATATCGGACAGGAGGGCGTAAGCCTTCGCCACGGGGCCGGTGGCGCTGTCGGTGGATGCCACGAGCAGGAACAGCAGCCTTGCGGTGTTGTCTGTCATGTCGGCAAGGTCGAAGAGCTGTTCGCAGCTACATGTCCAGAGCGACTTGCCTGTGCCCTGCTCCACCTGCTGCACGTCCAGCCCGAGCAGGTCGCACAAGGTGCGGCGGGAGGGCTGCGGGAAGCTCGCCATGATGCTGGCGGCGTGGGCTATCAGCGGCTCCATGTGCTGCGGGGCGAGCGGGTGGTCGCGCACGAACGCCATCCTGCTCTCGTACATGCGTTGCAGCAGCTCTGCGCGTGCCGCCTTCGCTGCCGCCTGTGCCGCCGCCTGTGCCGCCGCCTCGGGGTCTTCTTCCGCCTCTTCGGCGGTGTCGTCACGCATCTCCCCAAGGATGATGAGCAGACCGCCCCTGCGGAGCCAGTATGCCGCGCCGTCGAGCGGCGGCAGTTCGTGCTCCCTTGCCAGGTTGAGCATGGCGATGCGCCCGAAGTCGGTCTCGTCCCAACCGTCGGGGAAGGGGTGCAGCCCTGCCGCCTGCAGGTCGGGCATCAGGCGGTGCTGCGCGGTGTCTGCTGCCTGGATGTCCATCACCTTCGTAAACTCCCACGCGAAGTTGTGCGTGCCGAGCAGCCCGAGCAGCCTGTCCTTCTCGGCGAGGTCACGCACAGGCTCGAGCTTCGCGAAATCCATCAGCGTGGCCCCCTCTTGGTACTTCTGCATGAGGGTGTCCTGGTCGAAGTCGTTGAGCTTTGCCCGGCGGCGCACCGTCGTCTCGGACAGCCCGGTCGCCTGGCAGATGTCCTCGGCGCAGATGCCCAGATCCATGAGCATCTGGATGCCGTGCGCCTCCTCGATGGGGGTGAGGTCGGAGCGCTGCATGTTCTCTGTCAGCATGGTCTCGAGCTGCTGCGCCTCGTCCAGTTCGGCGACGGTGCACGGGACTTCGGAAAGACCTGCAAGCCTTGCGGCGGTGAGCCGCCTGTGCCCGATGATGCATGTGTAGAAGCCGTCCCTGTCCCCGTCCGCAACGACGGTCAGGTTTTGGAGGATGCCCTTCGCCTTGATGGATGCCACAAGCTCCGTGAGGTCGCCGAGCTCCTTCCTCGGGTTGTCCGGGTGCGCCTTTATGAGGCTGGTTTCGATGTTTTTCATGGTGTTTGCCATTCCTTTCCTTGTCTTAGCGTGCGGCGGTGTTCACCCATGGCACAAATGCGTCGAGGCCCCCTGCGGGCGCAGGGGGCGGCGTGTACGTGCGCGGGTCGATGCCTTGGGGTGTGCGCCAGCCGTTCGCGCTGATGCGTGTGATCAGCGCACTGGCGGCCTCCTTGTCCCACGATCCGACATGCTGGAAGCCCTTGCCCTCAAGCAGCCTGATCTGCTTCGGTGTGGCGAGTCCCTGCCTGCGGCGCTCGGCGAGCCGATCGAGCAGTTTCGCCGCCTTGCCTGCGCTCGTCACGTCCTCTGGGAACAGCCCATACTTCTCGAGGGCTTCCAGCTGCTTCGCCGAAGGTGCCTGCATCTCCCACCCGAAGGCGGGCTCGTAGTTGGCGAGGTCCGCCGCCTGGATAGACATCTCGAACTGGAGCGGGTCGACGAGCTTGCGCTTCCTGTGCTTCATCTCGTCGAGGCGCTTGGCGAGGGCAGCTTCGCGGTCGGCGACCACGCCAGCCTCTGCCGCCAGCTCCGCCGCCTCGATGCCCACCGGGCAGCCCGCCTCCTCGATGTCCTTGGTCATGCGCCTTGCAACCTCGTCGTCCGCACACACCAGGTGCGCAGGGCGGCATAGTTCATGGCGCTCAGAGTGCCATAGGAAGTCGAGCAGGAGCAGGCTTTCCTTGCCGGGAGACAGGCGGGTGCCGCGCCCGACCATCTGCGCGTAGAAGGAGCGCACCTTTGTGGGGCGCAGAACCACGATGCAGTCCACGTCGGGCTGATCCCATCCCTCCGTGAGCAGCTGGGCATTGCAAAGCACGGAGCCCTTCCCGGCTGCGGCGAAGGCGGCGAGCGCCTCCGCCCTGTCCCGGCTTGCCCCGTTGACCTCCGTCGCGGCGAAGCCGTGCGAGGCGAGGATGTCCCGGAACTTCCTGGACGTGTCGATGAGCGGCAGGAAGACGACGGTCTTGCGGTCTGTGCAAGCCGTGACCATCTCTTCGGCGATCCGGTGCAGGTAGGGGTCGAGAGCGCTGCCGAGGTCGGCGGCGCGGAAGTCCCCCGCCTGCTGCGCCACGCCCGAAAGGTCGAGCTTCAGCGGGATGGTCTGCGCCTCGATGCGGCAGAGGAAACCGTCCTTGATGGCGCGTGGCAGCGTGTACTCGTAGGCGAGCGAGCCGAAAATCTGCCCTAGGCTCTTCATGTCGCCCCTGTCCGGGGTGGCGGTGACCCCCAGCACCTTTGCGCCGCCGAAGTGGTCCAGGACGCGCGTGTAGCTGTCCGATGTCACGTGGTGCGCCTCGTCCACGATGATGGTGCCGAAGCGATCCGGCGCGAAGCCCGCGAGGCGGCTTTCGCGCATCATGCTCTGCACGGAGCCGACAGTGATGGGGAAGAAGCTGCCCTTGCTGGTCTGTTCCGCCTTTTCAACGGCACAGCCAAGCCCCGTGGCTGCCGCGATCTTGTCGGCAGCCTGCTGGAGCAGCTCGCCCCGGTGGGCGAGGATGAGCACGCGCTCCCCCGCCCTGCACAGCTCCTCGGCGACCTTGGCGAAGACGATGGTCTTACCGCATCCGGTGGGCAGCACGAGGAGCGTCCTCGGTGTGCCGCCTTCCCACTGTGCGAAGATGGCATCCTTCGCCTCCAGCTGGTACGGGCGCAGCTCCATCACCATGAGTACTTCGTCCCGGCGGGCTGCGCGGCGGGGGCTTCGCCGGGCTTCTTTTTGATGTACGATTTGACCTCGTTGTACTCGTTGCCGTCGTAGGTGCGGATGCCGATCTTAGCACGACCGGACGCGCCGACCGCGTCGGCGAACGCCGCGTCGATCGAACCCTTCAGGCCTTCGCCCTCGGGCATGACACCGACCGCCCGCAGGAAGTCCACGACGCGCCATCGCGCCTTTGTGGAGAAGTACAGGCGGTCGAAGACGTGCGCGGTGCCTTCCTCCGCCTCTATGCGCAGCTGAACCTTCGCCATGGCGCAAGCGGGTGTCTTGGCGCTGCCGTTGTAGCGGCTGCGTTCGTAGTTGGCGACCGTAAAGGCGTATTCGCCCGGGGGAAGGACGAGGAAACCCCCGCCGTCCCCTGCGTCTGCGTCCAGCGTGTCGTCCCAATCGAATGTGAGTTTTTCAGTCATGATGCCTTGCCCTCCTTAAAACGGCAGATCGTCCTCGCGCGTCTTGACGACGGACGCGAGCACCTTTTCCCAGTTGCCCACCAGGCCGCCTGCGACCAGCTCTGCCTGGTAGTTCGGAATCGGGGTATCGAGCGTCGCCCACCCCCGTTCGCTGACGAGCCAGCGGATTTCGAAGTCGCTGACGTTGTTCTGCTCCATGAGGTCATAGAGCGGCTTCAGGTGCGCCTTGCCCTCCGGCACGGGCGGCGGCTTGAAGGCTTCGCGCTGGCTCACGGGGACATAGCCCGCGAGCTGCAAGGGGGTCGCCTCCGGGTCGGCGGGCGGTTCCGGCGGTGCGGGCGGTGCAGGTGGAGGTGCGGGGGGTTCCGGCTCCTCGACGATCACGCCGTCCCCGTCCACCATCATCTGCGTGCCGTCGCTGGCAGTGATCAGCCGCGTGCCGTCGGTTTCGCTCGGGTCAGGGGCAGGTGGGTCGGCTGGCGCTTCCTGCTGCGGGGGCGCGGGGGGCGCTGGAGCAGCGATGGACACAAAGGCAGGCGCGATGGCGGCGTAGTCCATGTCCATCTCTTCGGGCAGCCCGTGCCGGTTCTTCGCGTCCCAGGTCGTCCGGTGGGACGCGTACATGCGCCGCTTGCCCCCGGTCGCCTTCGGCTTGCCGTCCTCCTGCCGGACGACCATGGTCTTGTAGTTGCAGAAGAGCACCATGTCAGCCCACTCCTTGAGCATCGGGGCGGTCTTTTTGCCCAGCTTGAGCGTCCAGAATTCGTACTTGCCCGTCTCCTCGGGCAGCTCCGTCTGCCGGATGGTGGCGTGGGCGGTGAAGACGACGTGGATGCCGTGCGCCACCAGCTCGTCCAGGGCGTGGAGCAGCCGCCCGAACTCCTCGGCGAGGTAGGTATAGCCCTTGCCGTACCCGAACGCCTCCAGCCCGTCCTTGCCGCCGCCGTCCTTCGTGTCGCATACATGCTGGACGCACAGCATCTCCGTCCAGTCCGCCGTGTCGATGACGAGCGTCCGGCAGCAGGACGGGTTCGCCCGCACCCACTCCACCTGGCTCTTCAGCATCTCCCAGCTTGTCGGCTTCGGCGTGCGCGTGATGTCCAGGTGGTTCGTTCCGCCCTCCGTGTCGTTGAAGAGCGGGTCGGGGATCTTGGCGGCAAGCGTGGACTTGCCGATTCCCTCCGGACCGTAGATGACTGCCCGCTGCGCGGACGCGATCTTGCCTTTTATCAGTTCCATTCGTACGTCTCCTTTTTGCCTTCTTCCTGCTTCGTCTCCTCGGGCGCGGGGGCGGTTTCGCCCTCCGCAAGCCCGTCCTCGATGATGATGCTGCACTCGTCGCCCGTGGATACCCGCGTGGCGATCACCTGCAGATCCTCGCCTTCAAGCCATGCGCCGAACTCCGCGAGCGTCTGCGGATCCATCTGCTCGAGCTTGTCGATCAGAACGAAGCCGCACTCGGGGTTGAGCTTGCGGACGACGGATACGGCGACCTTGAGCTGGTCGCTTCCGCTCAGGTTGTCCCACTTGTAGCCGCCGTAGGTCAGCTCGCCGTCCTGCACGGACAGCCCCGGCAGCGGCAGGGCTGCACCGTCGAGCAGCGCCGTGCGCTCCTGCCTTGTCGCCTCGATGTCTGCCGTCAGCGCCTCATACTGCGCTGTATGCTCGGCCGCGTCCGCCTCGACGTGCGCCTTGTCCATGTTCGCCCGCACCTTCCGGTTGGTCTCGTCGATGGAGGCAAGCTCCGACTCGATGGCATCCGTCGCCTCGTCCTCCAGCTCGGCGGCCGACTTCTTTGCGGTGGCGAGCCTGCCCAGCGCGTCCGCGTGCTCCTTCTTCAGCGCCTCAAGCCGCGCGGCGAGCGCGTCCACCTCGTCCTGCAGCTGTGCCGCGTTCGCCCGCAGGCGCTGGTTCTCGCCGTTCTTTGCGAGGATGGACTGCTGGCGCTGGATGAGCTCCGACGCGGCGACCGGCTCGTCCGGTGCGTCCGGGTACTCCGGCATCTCGGCGGCCGCCTTGCGTTTCTGGTCGGCGATCTGCCCGATCTCGCGCCGTCTGGTGTAGAGGCGCTGTTCCTTGTCGTCCAGGTCTGCGAGCCTGTCGCCCACGCCGATGGTCTCCAGCAGCGCCTTCGCTTTGTCCTTGGGCGATGCCTCCAGGAAGCGGGGCAGGTCGAGGGCGAGCTTCTCGACGAACGCGTCAAGCAGCTGCTGCCCGCCCCTCGTGCCCGACGGGTCGAGCACCTTGAGCGAGCTGTTCTTCCCGTCGCGCGTGGCGACGAGCCCGTTCGAGAGCTCCACATGGAGCCTGGGGGGCAGCACGCTGCCGTCCCTGCGTGGCTCGCTCGGGCGGTACTTCTCGCCGCCCAGCGCCCAGGCGATCGCGTCGAGGACGGATGTCTTGCCCTGCCCGTTCCTGCCGCCGACGACCGTCAGCCCCGAGGCGGCAGGCTCCAGCGCCACCGCCTTGACGCGCTTTACGTTCTCGATCTCGAGGCGCGTTATCTTCGTTGTCATGGTGTTTTGTCCTCCTTTGTGCTTCGGTGTCCGGGTCGGCTCAATCCGCCCACAGGTCTTCGCTGTACTCGAACTCGTACAGCCTGTCGATCATGCATTGCAGCGACAGGCCGACATCGGAGCCGTCGAGCATCTCCACGAGCCGCTCCAGAGCCGCGTCGGTCGGGATGACCGCGCCGTTGCGCAGCATCAATGTCAGCTTCTCCTGTGTCTTGCCCATGTCCTCATCACCCCCTTTCTGACAGTCTCAAAAGCCACGCCCAGAATGGCTGCGGCAACGAAAACCAGCACCCAGCACAGAAGCGTGCCGGATGCCTCCAAAAGTACCGCCCTCATGCCTGGGTACCGATAGCGCGCCCGGTGTTCCACCAGCGCGCCACGGATGCCGTGCAGTAGCGCTTGCGCAGCCTGTCCGGCGGCCCCACGACCTCGAGGGCATCGCGCGGCACGCTGCCGTGCGCGACGCGGAACTCCTCCTCGACCTGGCCCATTGTCATGCCGCCAAGCCCGTACTTCGCCTCTAGGCGCTTTGCGAGTTCGCCCGTGGTCATCTGTCTGTTTTCCTTTCCTTCGTGGTGGTTGTGTCAACGGTGTCCCCGCGCCCGCGCCGGGGTTGTCCGGACATCGGCGCAGCGCGGGGCGTCAAGCTTATATTTCCAAGGGTCTGCAGTGTCCTTCGGAAACGATGTGTGGTATACTCACCTTGCGCCGCATTGGCGGAAAAGGTGAGCTTCGAATGTGTATCTGTCCGGCATCAACAACGCCTCATACAGGCTTCTGAAACACGTCTGCCGAGAGGATCGGGCCTGCTCCATGGAAGACCTTGAGCGGTTCGCCGGGGCATCGGTCCTCGAGATCGGCGGGCGCATCATGTCACTTCTGGCGATGGGGTACATCCACAGCGTCAAGCACCCAGGCCTCGTGGACGACATCGCCCTCGACGACCTGTACATGGTCACGGAGACAGGGCGCGACTTCGTGGAGTCCCGCCGCCGTGACGACCTGCGCTGGTGGTTCACGACCGCCATCTCCGTCGGCGCGCTGGCGGTGGGCATCACCGCGCTCATGCGAACGTTCTGATGAGCACGGCGAGCGATGCCAGCAGCACCAGCAGCGACATCGCCATGAGCCGTTCCTGGTCGACATTCCTCATCCTGTGCGCCCTTCCCCAAAAAGCCCCAGCACGTGTTCCAACGCCTCCAGCCACCCATTCAGGTATGACTCAAGCAGGAGGGCGCGGTTGCGTGCCGGCCCCTTCTCCAGCGAGTCGGCGCTCTCACGCTGGCTCGCCAGCTCGTCCTGCGCGTCGGCGAGCCAGCGTGCCAGCGTCTCCTTGATTCCGCTGTCGGCGGGGGGTTCCGGCGGCACGGTACCGCCCGTGTGCGCGGTATATATGGTCTGTTCGCCATCCCAGCCCATCAGGTAGGACGGAGTGGTGTGCAGCGCGGCGGCGAACGCGACCAGCTTTGAATGAGACAGATCTACATTGCCCTTTTCGATTTTTGCAATCGTTGAACGTGAGATATAACCCAATTTGGCTGCAAGCTCGTCTTGGGTCATGCCCGCCTGCATCCGCAGCATCCTGATCCTTTCCCCCAGCGTCATGACAGCACCTCTTCCAGACCGTCCGCAAAGCCTGCGGGCGGCAGCCGGAAGACCTTCTCGCCGTCCTCGTAGGCGCAGCGCATCCGGTACATTACCACATGCGTCGCCCTCTCGCTGGCATAAGTCCCGATGGCGATGCCGTTGTAGGACACGCTCGTGCCCACCGCACCGAAGCTGTTGCCCTCGTACGACGCGTCCAGCGTCCTGTCCTGTGATACAATCCTCATTTCGTGCTCCTTTCCTGTGACATAGAAACGGACAGGGCCCTTTCCCTGTCCGACAGTTGCCATATTTCCGCCTGTGCCTGTGCCTGTGCCTGTGCCTGTGCCTGTGCCTGTGCCTGTGCCTGTGCCTGTGCCTGTGCCTGTGATGGTGACAGCAGGAAGCCGCCACCGAAGATCGACTTGCCCGCCGCCCGCATCGAGTCGAGCGCAGGAATCCGCACACACTCCTCTGGGCGCACACGGAACCGGATGCCGTTCTTTGCCAGCCCGTCCATCCGGGCGGCGCTGCACACCTCGTCCGGGAACGCGTACTTCGGGAGCGGCTTCGCCTTCTTCGCCGCCTTGGCGTTCGCCGCATCGATCGCGCGCCACAGCTCCGGCGCGGTGTCTATGCGGTACTCGCCGAAGTTTGTCCGGAACGATGTCCGCACCTCGGCCCCGTTCTCGTACGTGACCTCTGCCCCCACGACCACGTAGTTGCAGCCGTCCGACGAGAACAGCGTCAGGTGCGGGGCGAAGAGGAACCAGTCCACGCCGTGCTCCATGTAGAAGCGCATGATTTTGGCAAGGATGGAAAACGGCGGGTTGTCGATGACCACGCAGCCGTCCGGGTAGTCGAAGCGCCTGTAGTCGCCGCCCGGCCAGAACGGGCGCACGACCTCGCGCCCCTCAAGCCCGTACTCGGCGACCGCCCAGCCCTTCACCGCCTCGTAGACGGCGGGCGGCGTGATGCAGTCGTCCGTCGTCTTCTTCGGCTTGAACTTCTCGACGAACGCCTCATACTCCGCGTTGCCGTCCAGGAATGTCCTTTCGAATACCGTCATTCGGGTTTGTCCTCCACCCGCACCAGCCCGTTCTTGCCGGCGTAGTCGTCGAGCCAGGCAAGGGCATCATCCCTACTGTCCATGTATCCCCGGAGGTTCTCGACGGTGCCGCCGTGCATGATCTCGCCCCGCTTTACTTTCACGGGGGAGAAGCCGAACTGGTTTGAGATGACCGCATAGTCATGGGTATTGTCTTTGTAGTAAGCTTTCATTTCGTTGCCTCCTGTCCTTCGGGTGTCGGTCGCTGCAAAAATTTCCTGCGCACGTTTCAGCCCAGCCAGCTGACCCGCCAAGAAGACCTTTCGCAGTAAAATGCGCGCCTCTCTCCGGAAGGTCTCGCTGGACTGATTCTCCAACGGTTCGCCTTGCGTCATACCCAGCTCTTTTCCCTTCATGTGCATTGTCGTTGCCTCCTTAATAGTTATTCAGTTGACTCTGCGTTATAGGCTGTTGCGTTTGACGTGACAAGGTCTGTAAAAAAAATATCGTAAGGGTTTGTGATATTTAGCAGTTTGACCATAGCTGAAATCTCACTGCTCCAAAAACGTCCTTTAGAGAGTCTGTCACAGAAGGTTTTTCTTGAGATATTCAACGCTTTTGCGACATCGGCCTGGGTCAATCCCTGTAACGTCATTACTGCTTTTAGGGCATTTTTGTTTAGCATTACGCTTCCTCCAATCATTGTGTTACATGACGCGCACCAAAAGTATAGCAGTCAAAATGTCACGCGTCAAGTACCTCGTGTGTAATTTTTGTTGCGGAGTGCGTGATATATGATATACTCAAATAAAAGGGCATAGAAACCATGACGACAAGGGAGGTAAAACCATGGCGACAGTTGGAGACAGAATCAAAGAGCAGCGAGCTCATTGGGATCTTACCTTGGAAGTTCTTGGTAATTCTGTTGGCGTAAGTCGACAGACCATACAGCGATATGAGTCCGGTGTGATAGAGAACATCCCGTCGGACAAACTAGAACTACTCGCACAAGCTCTCCAAACCACACCGGCGTACCTGATGGGCTGGGACGAAGACCCTCCACCCGAGGAAGAGTTCATCCACATGCTGAAAAATGCCGGTTATGTCTTCGACGGGGATGGGGACAGTTTTCACTTCGAGACGAAGACCGGACGCTTTTTGTGTCCTTTCAGCCAGAGTAGGCTTGAGATCTATGCGCATCTTTTCGCCAAACAGGGCATGCGTGCAGTGACCGACGCTATCGAGAAGGAAGCTGCGGACTGGAAGCGCCACGCGAACCCCTACACTTGGGGCGATGAACCGACATCTCTCCCGTCTTCGCAAGCCGTGCGGATCAACGTTTACGGGAGCGTGCATGCGGGGATTCCGATGGAGGCGCAGACGGACGTGGTGGACTGGGAGGAGATACCCCGCGAGTGGACGGCAGGCGGGAAAGAGTATTTCGCCGTGCAGGTCGAGGGCGACTGCATGGCACCGAAGTACTTGCCGAAAGATGTCATCATCGTGCGCCAGACACCGGACTGCGAGAGCGGGCAGGACGTGATCGTGTACGTCAACGGCTACGACGCGGAGCTCAAGCGCATCCACAAGGAGCCGGACGGTATCACCCTGCAGCCGCTCAACAGCGAGTACCTGCCGAAGCGCTACCGCCACAACGACCCGGATCACCCCGTCACGGTCTGCGGGGTGGTGGTCGAGATCAGGCGGAAGGTGTAGGGCGCAAAAGGGGAACCTGCAAGAACAGATGAGAAGCTCGAGGAGCAAGGAGGTCTACAATGCCGACATGGGATGAAATCTTGGATGAAGTGCAGGGGGAAGAGGCCCCTGACAGGTTTGCGATCGTCAGGAGAAAATATGCGAGGAAGCTTCATGAGATCACGAACCGGAACGTCATATGCTACTACTCCGCATTCCTGACGCAGTCGGTCTATGAGAACCTTGGCATCGATGACGGCGACATGTCCGGATTCATGACCACGATCAAAGGGCTGGACAAAGCCTTGGGGCTGGACTTGATCCTGCACACCCCAGGCGGCAGCCCGACGGCGGCGGAAGCCATTATCACATACCTCAGGTCGGTGTTCGGGACGGACATCCGCATCATCGTCCCGCATCTCGCGATGTCTGCCGGCACCATGATGGCGTGTGCCGGGAAGGAGATTGTCATGGGGAAACAGTCGAGCTTGGGACCGATCGACCCACAGCTCGGCTCAATTCCCGCATTCAACATCAAACGGCTTTTTGACGATGCGAAGGACGATATCGCCAGCAACCCCCAGAGCGCAAACTATTGGTCGCTCCTTCTGGGCAGCATCCCGCCCGCCACCATCTATGATTGCATCAATGCGATC
>JAITHG010000077.1 GCA_031280075.1 Eubacteriales Family XIII. Incertae Sedis bacterium
AAGAGCTTTGTGTTCTTTTTCATGATCTTAACTCCTTCCGGTCGCGGTTACAGGCTTGAACCGTTTCAGCCGCAGCGCGTTGGAGAGCACGGAGACCGAGCTCAGGCTCATGGCTGCGGCGGCGAAGATCGGACTCAGCAGCGGACCGCCGAAGAGATACAGCACACCCGCCGCGATGGGGATGCCGATGACGTTGTAGCCGAATGCCCAGAACAGGTTTTGCTTGATGTTCCGGATGGTTCTCTTGCTCAGCTGGAGGGCGGTGGGGACATCCATCAGATCGCTGCGCATGAGCACGATGTTCGCGCTCTCCATTGCCACGTCCGTCCCCGAGCCGATGGCGATGCCGATGTCCGCCTGCGCGAGGGCAGGCGCGTCGTTGATGCCGTCGCCGACCATCGCCACCCGGCGCCCGTCCGACTGCAGTTTCTTCACCTCACCGGCCTTGTCCTGCGGCAGGACTTCCGACAGGACGCGGTCTATGCCGACCTGCCCGGCGATGGCATCCGCCGTCCGCCGGTTGTCCCCGGTGATCATCGCCACTTCGATGCCCATCGCGTGGAGGCTTGCGATGGCGTCATGGCTGCTCTGCTTGACGGTGTCCGCCACCGCGACGATGCCTGCAGGCACGCCGTCGATCGCCACGTACATCGGGGTCTTGCCCTCCCCCGCCAGACGGTCGGAGTCGGTCTCCAGCGCCTCGAGCGCGATGCCCCGCCCGTCCATCAGCTTGCGGTTCCCCGCAAGGACGGTGTGCCCGCCGATGCCTGCCTCGATGCCCTGCCCCGTGAGCGAGACGAAGCTGTCCGCCTTCTGGAGTGTCAACCCCCTGCCCTGCGCGTCCGCGACGATTGCCTGCCCGAGCGGGTGCTCCGAGCCTGCCTCCGCAGACGCGGTGAGCCGCAGCAGGTCGTCTGCGGCGCAGCCCGGTGCCGTCAGCACGTCCGTCACGGCGGGCTTGCCTTCGGTGATAGTCCCGGTCTTGTCAAAGATGATGGTATCGACGCGGTGCGCTGTCTCCAGCGCCTCCCCGCTCTTGATGAGGATGCCGTTCTCCGCCCCCTTGCCCGTGCCGACCATGATGGCGGTGGGTGTCGCCAGCCCGAGCGCGCAGGGGCAGGCGATGACCAGGATGGAGATGAAGATCGTCAGGGCAAACCCGATGTCCTGGCCCGACCCGAAGTACCACGCCAGACCGCACAGCAGGGCGACGGCGCAGACGATCGGCACGAACACGCCGGAGACTTTGTCCGCCAGTGCCGCGATGGGCGCCTTGCTGCCCTGCGCGTCCTCGACCAGCTTGATGATCTGTGCCAGCGCCGTGTCTGCCCCGATCTTCTCCGCGCGGAACCGAACCGTCCCCGTCGTGTTGATGGTCGCGGCGTACACGGGGCTGCCCGCCCCCTTGTCGATCGGCATGCTCTCGCCGGTGAGCATGGACTCGTCGATGGCGGTGTGCCCCTCGAGCACCGTGCCGTCCACCGGGATCTTCGCGCCGGGCTTCACGACGATGATGTCGCCGATGCCGACCTGTTCGATGGGGATCTCCTTCTCCGCGCCGCCCACAACGACGATGGCGGTCTTGGGCGCAAGCCCCATCAGTTTCTTGATGGCGTCGCTGGTGCGCCCCTTGGACATCGCCTCCAGCGACTTGCCCAGCAGGATGAGGGTGATGATGACCCCTGCCGTCTCGAAGTACAGCCCCTCCACCGCCTTGAAGTCGCCGCCCGCAATCGCGAGCACGCCCGCGATGCTGTAGAGGACGGCGGCCGTCGTGCCGACGGCGATGAGGGAGTCCATGTTCGGACTGCGCTGGATCAGCGCCTTGAATCCGACCGTATAAAACCGGTAGCCCACACCGATGACCGGGAGGACCAGCAGCAGCTCCGCCAGCGCGTAGACCAGGGAGTAGTTCATCGGATCCAGCCCCGCCGGGAACGGCAGGCGCACGACCTTGATCATCGGCACCATCGCGATGTACAGCAGCGGCAGGGAGAAGACCGCCGCGACGGTGAACTTCGTCCAGAGCGTCCGGATCTCCCGCTGCTTGCGCAGCCTGTCCTCGTCGGTCACGTCCTGCCCCGCCTGCTTCTCCACGACCTCGAAGCCGATCCGGACGACCGCCTCCTTGATGGCAGGAAGCTGCACGGCACCGCCGTCGTATTCCACAAACAGTTTCTCGCTGGCGAGATTTACGTTCGCCTGCTCGATGCCGGAGAGTTTCCGCACCGTCTTCTCGATCCGCTGCGCGCAGGCCGCGCAGGTCATGCCCCGTATGTCAAGCACCTGGTTTTCCATGTAGGCGAGTCTCCTTCAGTCAAATCATTCTTTTATTATAATAATAATAACATACGACATGCGCGTTGTGCGCCGCGCGTCCGTCTTCCTCTGTTTTCGTCAATACGCCGATTTCCAGTTGGCGAAAATCTGCTGGGACTCCTGCAGGAAGGCAGCGGAAATCGTGATGGTTCCGTCCGTCACCGTCTTGTCGTCGGCGAAGATCGGCCAAGGGTTGCAGCCGCCTGCCTCGACCTCGACACGATCCATCGGGAACTGGTTGCCGCAGTTCTGACACACCAGCCGGTCGCCGGACTGCTCGTAGTACCCGCGCCCGGAGTCGAAGCAGACCTGACAGGTGTTGAACGCCGTGCGGATCGTCCCGTCGGGTGCCTTCACCGCGATGACCTCCATCCGGGTGCCGCCGGCCTCCACGGGGAAGAAGGATGCCTGCTCTGTGATGCCTGCGACTTCGATGACGAGATCCTCGCCGTCCGCCGCCGCGAGCGGTCTGTCCCGCTGCCCGCCCGGCTGGGCGTTGCCGCCGTCCGTGCCTGTGCCATCCGTGCCCCCGGTGCCTTCCGTGCCCTCGGTGCCCTGCGTGCCGCCCTGCCCGCCCGTCGTGCCGGATGCGTCGTCCTGCCCGGCGCAGCCCGCCAGGGCGAACGCCAGCAGGAGCGCCAAGAGGGCGAAGATGAGCGCGTGCCGATGCTTGTAGCTCAATAAAAATCCCATGTCAGTCTCCTGTTTTGCTTCCCCCTGCTTCGATTACGTTGATGGTGCCCCGGATCATGCCCATCCAGCAGCTGTAGCGGAAGGTTCCGGTCTCGGTCGGCGTGAACTCGATCACGTTTTCGCCCGGCTGGAAGGCGTGCTCGATGCCGTATGCCTGGACGAACATCCGGTTGTTGCAGCCGTTGATGCTGCCTTGGGGCGCGTCGATGACCCAGCGCACGGGCATGCCGGACGCCACCGTGATGTCCGGGTACCTGCCGCCCGCCAGGGTGCTGTTCACCACCTGCACGCCGTCTTCGACCCGCGCGTCCGTCCCGCCCAGACCGTCACCCTCCGCGAGCGCCCCTGCAGGCTGCGTTCCATTGCCTGGCGATGCGCCCGGCTGCGTTCCCGGCTGTGCGGAATTCGTCCCCAAGGCAGGCAGCGCTGCCCCCGAAAGGCTCCAGCCCTGCGAGAACATGGACAGCCCGAGCACGACCACGAGCACCGCACCGACCGTCATGACCTTGCGCGTGAACCGTTTGCCGAGCGCTGCGCTGAGCGCACCGAGCCCGGAGGTCAGCGGCACCGTCCCCGCGCAGAAGAGCAGCATGGACAGCGCACCCTCGAAGGGGTTTCCCGTGGACAGCGCGTAGATCTGCATCGCCTGCAGGGGGCCGCAGGGCATCAGCCCGTTTAGCAGCCCTACGTACAGCGGGCTGTTCGACCCCGCCTGCTCCTCGCCGACCCTGCGGGCGAAGAAGGACGGCATTCTCGGGACGAGCCTGCGCATCCAAGGGAAGACCCCAAGCATGACCACGCCCATGATGACCATGAACACGCCTGCCACCAGCTTGAGCACGCCCTGCAAGGTGGCGGAGAAGGTGATGGCGGATCCGAACGCCCCGACGATGAAGCCGACGACCGTGTAGGAGACTATGCGCCCGAGTTGGTACAGGAAGGTAGACCGGAAGGTGGCGAATCCGCCCGCGCCCGTCTGCCCGCCGTCCTTCGGCAGGCTCTGGGAGAGGTTGATGCCCCCGCACATGGCGAGGCAGTGAACCGAGGTGACGAGCCCGATGACGAAGAGCATGCCATAGCCCATGTCCGTCTGGGCGAGCTGGCTCGGCACGAGCAGGTTCAGGATGCCGAACTGCTGTAGCAGGAAGAACAAGGCAGCGATGATGAGCAGCAGCCCTGCGGTGCGCCCCGCACTCTGCGCCTGCCGCCCTGCCGCGTTCCCCGTCAGCACCTCGTAGTCGAGCCGCTCGATGACGGCACCGATTTCGCCGAGTGTGACGACGTCCGGGTCGTAGGCGATGTCGGCAAAGCCAGACCGGTAACTGACCGTCACGCCCTTCACGCCTGCCGTGCCCCGCAGCTTCTTCTCGATTCTGTTCTGGCAGCTGATGCAGGTCATGCCGCCGATGCGCAGTCGTTTGGATTTTGTGCCTGTGCCCATAGGGGCATCTCCTTCCGGTTCTCTGTTGCGGCAGCAACTCGCCGCCGATAGATACAGTTTACCGGAAAGATTTGTAGAAGTTATGGAGATGGAAAAATTCCGGGATGCCTATGCCCGCTCCCGCACCGTCACGCGCACCGCTTCACCCGGCTGCTTGCCGATCTTGGCGCGGATGTCCTTGCGGATGCCGATGATGCAGCAGACAGAACCGTCGGGGTTTTTCACCCCCATGTTGACAACGCTGCCGTC
>JAITHG010000131.1 GCA_031280075.1 Eubacteriales Family XIII. Incertae Sedis bacterium
AAGGAGGAGACGGCGGTGGGGGAGGCGAAGACGGCGAGGATGGTCGCGAGCTCCACACCCCTGAAGCCCAGCAGGACGGCGAGCGGGACGGTGAGCATCGGGGCGACGGCGAGGCGGAAGACCATCGCGACGGCGAGCGCCCCGCGGTTGTCCTTGATCTTGTGCGGCTGCAACATGACACCGAGGACGATCAGCGCGATCGGCGTGGCAGTCCCCGCGATGTTCCCGACGGTGGTCGTCAGGAAGGGTGGCAGCGGGACGCGCAGGAGCATGAACGAGAAGCCGATGATGGAACTGATGATGAGCGGGTTTTTCAGGATGCCGAGCAGCAGCCCGCCGATGCGCACATGCCGGTCGCTGTATAGCTCGAGGGTGACGACGGCGATCAGGTTGAACAGGGGGACGATGACGGCGATCATGAAGCTCGTCACCGCCGCCTTGTCCGCACCGAAGATGTTGATGACGATGGGCAGCCCAAAAATGATGAAATTGCTGCGGTACATCCCTTGGATCAGCGCGCCGCGCTTGGGCTTCTCCTTCTGCGTGAGGTGGGTGATGGGGATGCTGACAAGCCAGATGGCGACCGAGGCGGCGACGCAGAAGACGATCAGGCGCGGGCGCACGACCGTGCCCAGCTCCCCGCTGTAGATGTTGTTGAACAGCAGGACGGGCAGCAGCACCTTGAACGTGAAGCTGTTCAGCCCGTCGGCGATCGTTGGGTTCATAAAAGGGAAACGCCGCAACCCGATGCCCAGCGCGATGAGCAGAAACATGGGGAGGACGGCGTTGACAGAGATCAGGAAACTGTTCATGGGGTGGTTGGGCAACCTTTCTTGGCTGGCTATCTGTTGCAGTAGCGGTATTTCATACACGGGCGTCCACCCGTCTCATAATCTATTGTACACTCCACGCGACCTGTGCGCATCAGGTGGTTGAGGTATCGACGCGCGGTCACTTTGGAAAGTCCTACGTGGGCGGCGAGATCCTCGCAGCCGAAGTGCCGCTCCGGTTCTTTGCAGAGGGGCGAGAGGATGGTCTGCAGGGTATTCATTTGAATCCCTTTCTCGAGCCCCTTCGCGGACTTGGCAGACGGATCGTCCGCCCGGATCATCTGGTCGATGCTCGCTTGGTCGAGCGTCCGGTTGGAGGTCAGGATTCCGTTGCGGACGAGGTACTTGTCCACCGCCACCCGGAAGCGCTCGTACTCGAAAGGTTTGACCAGATAATCGACGATGCCGAGGCGGAGCATCTCTTCGATCTGCTGCACGTCGTTTGCTGCCGTCACCATGATGACATCAGCAGCCAGCCCCCTCTGCCGCATGCTGCGCAACAGTTCCAGCCCGGTGATCTCCGGCATGTACACGTCCAGGATGACAAGTTCCACTTCATGCTCCAGAAGGTAGTCATATGCCTTCTGACCGTCCATCAGGACGGCATCCACCTGTATCATTGGAAACTCGTCCAGATACCTCTGGTTGATCTGTGCGACCATGGGATCGTCTTCGACAATTACAGTGCGAATCATCACTTTCCTTCCTCCTGCTGTCTCACACCTTCCGCACATCCTCGAGGGTGCGGGAAGTGTATGCTGATGGATGTTCCGACATCGGGTTCGGACTCGATGGAGATCTCCCCTCCGGCATTCGCAGTGATGTCCATGATCAGGCGCATGCCTATCCCCCGCCCCGCGCCCTTCGTTGTGAAGCCGTTCTGCCCGAGCCGCCCTGTCGCCGTCTCGGTCATGCCCGTCCCCGTGTCCTCCACTGACAGGAAGAGACCCTGTTCGCTTTCCAGCACTGCAAGGCTGATTTCACGGGCATTGCTGTTGCTCCCGTTCTTTGCGAGGATCGCCTCGATGGCGTTTTCGACGAGGTTGCCGACGACGGTGATGAGCGACTGGGTGGACAGGTAGCGGCTGTGCGCGGGGATGCAGCTCTTGCCGAACACATCCATGTGGACACCCAGCTCTCCGCATCGGTTCATCTTGCCTAGGATCAGGGCGGCGAGGGTGGGGTTTTCGATGCGCTCGGCGATGGCGGACACCGTCTCGTTCTG
This sequence comes from Eubacteriales Family XIII. Incertae Sedis bacterium, assembly GCA_031280075.1. Next base: position 2,056 of record JAITHG010000131.1, read on the forward strand.
GATGCTGCCCACGTCCAGTATGTAGCGCCTTGCCTCCTCGGCTCCGCCGGTCTGCAGCAACCCCAGGATGACATGGAGCTGGTTCATGAATTCATGCGTGTTAGCACGTAGCGCCTCTACGAGATGCGTCGCCCCCGTGAGTTGCTCTGCCATGCGCGTCACTTCGCTGCGGTCGCGCAGGATGGCGACCGCGCCCGCACTGCGCTTGCGTTTGCCTGTTTGGAAGGGCACTCGGCTCACGATCAGCCCCTCATTGTCCATGATGAGGCTGTGGCTTCCTTCATCGTTCTTCTGCAATAAAAAGTCCTTCATGCCGCCGGTCGGCATGAGCCGGTCGATGTCCTGCCCTGTGACGACTTCACCCTCCTGTCCAAGGATGCCCTGCGCTGCCCGGTTTGCAAGCGTTACAATGCCGGTGTTGTCCACGGCGACCAGTCCCTCGTCCAAGGAATCGATGACATCGCCCTGCTGCAGAAAACCTTCACGGATCTGGTGAGGTTCGAAGCCGAGCAGGCTGCGTTTGATGCTCATGCTGAGCAGGACGGAGGCTGCGATGCCGAGAATGAAGACGACGGTCAGCGTATGCAGGTGCATGGAGAGTACGTCTTTGCGCAGCATGTCGAGGTGGGACATCATCATGCTGACGAGCACGAAGCCCACCTGACCGCCGTCCTTGCCGTACACCGGGTAGAAGTAGCGGCTCTGGTAACCGAGCGTCCCGTAGGCTTTGGAGCTGTAGTGCTCGCCTGCAAGCGCGCGGCTTTCGTCCCCGCCGATGAAGTGTCTGCCGACCAGATCCTTGTTCAGATGGTAGATGCGGATGCCCCGCATGTCCGCGAGCGTGATGACATCCACGAGGTTCTCGTTGTGGATGGCGGCATCGAGGTACTTGTCCAGCTCGGGCGTGCTCTCGCCTCGTTCCAGCGCTGCGATGACATCCTCGCTGGTCGCGAGCAGTTGGCCGATGTTGTGCAGGTTGTCCGTCAGGCTGTTTTCGAGCAGGTTTCCGCTATAGCGCACGGACAGCCCGACGGAGAGGACAAGCATCGCTCCCACGAGGACGACGTTCAGCAGCAGTATCTTTGACAGCAGCGTCATTTTTTTTGGTTTTCTGTGATTCATGACCCTTTCGTATGTTCGGCTCCCATGTCTTTATTCATATATACCCAATATACAGGAAAACTATGCACAATTGCGTTTTTTTTA
>JAITHG010000152.1 GCA_031280075.1 Eubacteriales Family XIII. Incertae Sedis bacterium
GCCCATGCCCCGCCAGCACATTGTCCATGTCGACGTGATAGTGGAAGCTCCGACCGAACGCCCCGTCCACGACGAGTTCGCCCACCGCGACAGACGCAACTCCGCCCATCGCCTTGCGCCCGTAATAAAAGGACGACTCCGGATAGGGCTGACCGTTGTCCGTCATCTCCTGCCAGCCCGTGGGCGAAGCGAAGATGCGGTTCCTGAAATATGTCCCCGCAAGGCGGATCGGCTCAAAGAGGTGTGGATACTTCATTCGTTCTGTCCCCTTTCCTGCGGCGCGGTGCCGTAAGCCCCATGACTCTTCGGTATGCCTGCATGTTCACCGCGATCGCGACGATGATGATGACGCCCTGGACAAATTTCTGATACTCGGACGGCACGTCGAGAAGGATGAGCATGTTGTCGATAATCCCTACAAACAGCGCACCGAAGATCGCGCCGGGCACGCCCCCCTCTCCCCCGAAGATGTTGATCCCCCCGATGAGCATCGCCATGAGCACCGTGCCCTCGTAGCCGCTGGCAGAGGTCTGGTCTACCGACATGTTGAGCGAGGCGAGCACGATGCCGCCAAAGCCCGCGAGCATGCTGCACACGACGTACCCGATGATGGTATAACGCCGCGAACGGATGCCCACCAGCTCGGATGCCCGCGGGTTTCCGCCGACCGCGTAGACGCGCCTGCCGTAGGGCGTGAAGCCGAGGATGACGGTGCAGACGACGACCGTGAGAACCATGAGCACGACGGGCATGGGGATGCCGAGCGGGCGGCCGTTCCCGAGGAAGTGGTAGACCGTGCCCAGCGCGCCGTGCGGCTGGATGCGCATGCCGCCCGTATAGACCTGCATCGCCCCGTAGAGGGCATACTTCGTAGCCAGCGTCATGACGAAGGCAGGCATCCGAAACACCGTGATCTCCACGCCGTGGAAGAGCCCCAGCAGGGCGCAGAACAGCATGGCGAGCAGGAAGCCCTGCACGAAGCCGGCCGCCGAGTAGCCGCTGTCCATGTAGGTCTTCGTCATGATGCATCCCGCCATGGCGGCAGCGCTGCCGATGGAGAGGTCGATGCCCCCGATGAGGATGACGAAGAGCATGCCGCAGCAGAGGATGCCGTAGATGGCGATGGCAAGCAGGATGCTGTAGATGTTCGACATCCGGAAGAACTTCGGCTCGAGCAGCGCCATGACGACGATGACGGCAAGCAGGATCGTGAGGCGTTGCCCCCAGGTGCTGCCGATGAATCCGATGAGCCTTTTTCTCATAATGCCCTCCCCGCCTCCGTGTGCTCGCCCGACGATGCCATGAGCACGTCCGCCTGCGTGGCGTCCCCGGCAAATTCCTCGAATACGCGCCCGCCATGCAGGACGAGGATGCGGTCGGAGACGTGGGTCAGCTCCGCGAGATCGGAACTGACCATGACGATGATCGCGCCCGCGTCCGCCATCTCCCGCATGTAGCGGTAAAGCTCTTCCTTGACACCCACGTCCACGCCCGCCGTAGGCTCGTCAAGCAGGAGCACGCGTGGACTGCGTGACAGCCACTTGCCGAGGACGACCTTCTGCTGGTTGCCGCCCGACAGGTTTGCCGTCATGAGGCTGCGAACGGGTGGGCGGATGTCATATTTCCCGATGGTTTCGTCCCCGAAGTCGCGTTCCCTGCGCAGATCGACGAAGCAGAGGCGCGCAAGTCGGTCGTAGCTCGCGAGCGCGATGTTGCGCCCGATGGGAAGCAGGGGGACGAAGCCCTCCCCGCGCCTGTCCTCCGGCACGAAGCCGAAGCCCTCACGCATGTTTCGCGCAATGCTGCGCGAGGTCGGCTGCCCGTTCAGCGTGATGCTGCCGGACGACGGTCTTTCCGCTCCGTAGATGCAGCGGATCAGCTCCGTTCGCCCCGAACCGACCAGACCGCCGATTCCGAGGATCTCGCCGCCCCTTGCTGTCAGGCTCACGCCTTGCAGCAGATCCCGGTAGTGCAGATCCTTCACCTCAAGCACGAGGTCGTCCCGGATGTTCTGCGCGCGCGACCGCTCATGCCGCACCTCGTGCCCGATCATGAGCGTGGTCACGGCAGCCGCGTTGATGTCGCCCCGCGCGAGCACGCCGACATTCTCCCCGTCGCGCATGACCGTCAGTCGATCGGCCAGCCGGTAGACCTCCTCGAGGCGATGGGAGATGTAGAGGATGCTCACCCCTTTGTCCCGAAGCCTGCCGATGGTCTCAAACAGCTTCTCCGAGTCCGCTGCGGAGAGGGCGGAGGTCGGCTCATCCATGATGATGAGCCTGGCGCGCACGGAGAGTGCCTTCAGGATCTCGACCATCTGGCGCTGCGCCATGCCGAGCCTTGCCACCTCCGCGTCGGGATCGATGTCGAAGCCATAGCGCTCGATGAGCGCCCGCACCTTCGAGGACATCTCCCGTTTCTTGGTGAGGCGATACCGTGTCAGTTCCTGCCCGAGGAAGATGTTCTGCGCGACTGTGAGCGTCTGGATGAGCGATAGCTCCTGATAGATGACGGAGATGCCGTGCCTTGACGCATCCCGCCGGTCTTCGATGGAGACAGGGCTGCCGTCGATGTACAGCTGCCCTTCCTCCTTGGTGTACACGCCGGTAATGATTTTGATGATCGTCGACTTGCCCGCGCCGTTCTCGCCCATGAGGGCGTGCACCTCGCCTTTTCGCACGTCGAGGTCGACACCCTTCAGAACTTCGATGCCGCCGAAGCTCTTGCGCACACCGCGCGCCTGCAGTACGAAGTCCCCGCTGACGGAATGCCTCTGCGGTGCCTGCGCCCGGTCGTCCCCTGTCTGCGTCATGTCATGCCCCCTTTCCCGTCCGCCTGTCCGTCCGCCTGTCCGCCAGCCGGTCTGTCAGCCTGCCGAACTGCGCATCGAAATTCGTCATGATGACGATGACCGCCCCGTACATGACCTGCAGTGCCCCCGTCGAGAGCCCCCATTTGTACAGCCCGTTTGTCACCAGCGTCATGAAGAGCGCACCGAAGAAGGCGGCGAAGGCATCACCCTTCCCGCCCGTCATGAGCACGCCGCCTACGACACACGCCACGATGGCGTTGAACTCCATCATGTTTCCGAGCTTCAGCGTGTTGCTCGTCTGGAAGGCGACGACCAGCGCGGATGCCAGCCCGCAGAACGCGCCGCAGATGAGGAAGCCCGCGAGCTTGACCTTTGCGCCCGCAATGCCCGACATCTGCGCGGAGCGGGGGTTTGCGCCAAGCGCGCAGGTATGCAGCCCGAAGCGCGTGCGCGTAAGCAGGATCTGCATGAAGACGGCTAGGACGACCCAGAAGACGGAGATCGCATACAGTCCTCCGATACGCCCGCCAAAGAGCAGGTAGCTGTAGTTCGTGATGGGGATGGACACGATGCGGCTCCCCTCGTGGAAGGTCGTGAGCAGGGCCAGCCCGTTGAACACGAAGCCGGTCGCAAGCGTGGTGACGAACTCGGAGAGGTGAAGCCTCGTGATGATGAGACCGTTCAAAAGCCCGCAGACCATGCCGCCGAGCACGGCGAGCAGCACGACGGCAAAGCCCGGGATGCCGGGTATGAAGGAGGCGCGGGCGGCGATGACGCCGACGAGACAGACGATGCCGCCCGCAGACAGGTCGATGCCTCCCCCTATGATGACGACCGCGATGCCGAGCGCAATCAGCCCCGTATAGGCGGATTCGCGCAGCAGCAGGAACAGGTTCCTGGTCGTCAGGAAGGAGTCGGTCGAGAGCGCGAACACGAGCGCGAGCGCTGTGACCAGCCCGACCGTAATGATCCTTCGGATCGCGTTGTTCGACACGTCCTACCCCTTACGAGTATTCTGGCCAATGCGTCTGGGGCTTGATGGATTTCACGTTCTCCTTTGTGACCGCCGTGAACGCGCCCTGGAGCATGGGGGTCTCCTTGTAGCCGGCGGAGACGCTGTTCACGCCGGTCTCGATGCTGTAGAGCGCCATGTTGAAGGCGATCTTCGCAAGGCTGTAGACATCCTCCCAGCAAGTGCCGAAGAGCTTCCCTTCCTCGACCGCGTTCAGGGCGGCGGGCACGCCTGTCGAACCCCAGATCAGGATGTCGTCCCTGCCGCCTGCCGCCTCGATCGCCTGCAGCGCGCCCATGGCCACATCGTCCGCGAC
>JAITHG010000192.1 GCA_031280075.1 Eubacteriales Family XIII. Incertae Sedis bacterium
GCCCCCGCCGGCTTCGCCGTCCGCGCAGGCACCCAGCGCCAACACGGAGAACGCCAGCAGCACTGCAAGGCAGACCGCCCATTTCTTCCTACGCACGATCCGATCCATTTTGCCATCTCCTTTCCACTACGGTGTTTCCCTAAATTCAGATCTATATCCACCCCATTCCTTTGAGAGGCTCTCTCTTCCTGACATCCTCTACTCTTGCATAAGGGGAAAATGAAATCAAGGCAATTCCGGCATGTCTGCCATAACAAAATTTGATAGCGCACGATAGTTCAGCGCTGCAGCGGTGCGCGCCCTGCCGGAACTGCCTCCTGCGTTTGACAACCCGGTGGGAGAGGAATAGAATGTATGCCTCATAGATCTGTATTGAAATCTTCTTTATTATTGCTGAATCGGTGGAAGGAAACGGGAATTGGAGAGGAGACGGAAATGGGAATGGACAATACAGGCATCGAGGCGCAACCTTCCAAAGGGAAGGCTCTGAAAAGCCTCGATATCTTCCTCGGGCTGATCTGCATCCTGTTCTTCATGGACACGGCCATACCGGTCGCATCCATGGGGTCGGTGGCGATCTTCTGGACTGTCGTCATCGCGCTGCTGTTTTATCTGCCTTCGAGCCTCGTCGTCGCAGAGATGGGTTCCACCTACCCGGCTGATGGCGGCATGTACGCATGGGTCAAGCGTGCATCAGGTGAGAAGTGGGGCGCGCGCATGGTCTGGTTTTATTGGGTCAACAACGCGATCTGGACTTCGTCGCTCTCCACTTTCATCATCGGCGTCTTCACAGAGCTTTTTATGCCCGGTCTCGGCTACGTGCCTCAGCGGCTCCTCACCGTCGCCTTCATCTGGCTGCTGATCTTCGTCTGCCTGCGCCCGATGCGGCAGTTTAAGTGGATCCAGAACATATCCGCCCTGCTGAAGGTCACCTTGGTGGTCGGGCTCGTCATCGCCGCCCTGGCATTTTTGGTGCAGAACGGTGGCAGGTCGTCCAACCCGTTCAATGACATGTTCCGACCGAACATGGAGCAGGCGCTGACCTATCTGCCCGCCCTGATCTACAACTTCATCGGCTTCGAGGTCATCTGCTCGATGGGCGGGAGCATGGTCAACCCCGCGCGGGATGTACCCCGCGCAGCCATAGGCACGGCGCTCATCGTGTCTGTGCTCTACATCCTGACCTCCGCCTCGCTGCTCATCACGACACCTCTCGAGGAGATCAACCTCGTGACAGGCATCATGGACGCTTTCAGCGCGGTCATCGGCGACGGCATCCTCGGGCAGATGATCCTCTTCCTGCTTGGCGTGTTCTTCCTCTACACGCTGATCGCACAGAGCGTCAGCTGGATCGTCGGCGCGTCCTACATGGCAGCGGCAGCGGCGAAGGACGGGGAACTGCCCCGTGCGTTTGGGCGCATGCACCGGAAGCACGGCACACCACTGGGCACACTCCTCATCACGGGCTGCATCGCGACGACGCTGATCACGGTCTTCAGCTTCAATTCTACTTCGACGGAGACGCTCTACTGGATGCTCTTCTCGCTGACGGCGATGATCTGCCTGCTGCCCTACCTGATCAACTTTCAGGCCTACCTCAAACTGCGGCGTATCGACCCGGACACGCCCAGGCCATACCGTTTTCCGGGCAGCTTCCCCCTCGCAGCCTTCTTCGTGCGGTTGAGCCAGTTCTTCATCCTGTTCAGCATCCTGCTGTTTATCTGGGTTCCCGGCTCTGCATTCGACCCCGCAAACATCCCGCTGATCGTCGGCTTCGTGTTCTTTATCGTACTCGGTGAGGTTTTGATCACATGGAGCATGCGGGCAGGCAGGAGGCAGACCGGGGAATGAGCAGGAAATGGCAGGGCAGGGCAAGGCAGGACGGTGTGCTGGACGGCGCAACTGTCCAAGGTTTAGCTGTCGGAGCAATACAATCTTATAACAAGAACAGAAGGAGGCAGTCATGCATATCAGGACGCAGATGCTGGACAAGGACGAGCAGGAAACGCTGCACAGGGCTTCGCTGGAGGTTCTCGAGGATGTCGGCATGGACATCGGAAGTGAGTCGGTCAGGGGGTTGCTCGCCGCCCGGGGCGCGCGTGTCACTGGGGAGAACGTCCGGTTTCCTGCAGGGATGACGGAGACCTACCTGCAGCTCGCGCGGCACGAATTTGTTCTCGCCGGGCGGACGGAGGCGCGCGATATCCGCATCCCGTCGCGGTCGGGGCGCAGCTTCAACACGACGACGGGCTATGTACCCTTCTATCGAGACGAGGCGACCGGGCAGGACAGACCTGCCACCTCGGAGGATCTGCGCCGGTTTTCCGTCCTGTCCGATGCCTTGGATGCCTTTGACTATTTCTGGCCGATCATCCTGCCCAGCGACGTGCCGGAGCCGTTCATGGAATACCGCTCCCTCGATGTCGCGCTGCGCAACACCACGAAGCACGTGCAGGCTTCCACTTCCAGCGGGAAGCTCGCACACTGGCAGATCGAGTGCGCTGCCCTCATCGCGGGCGGCAAGCAACAGCTGCGGGAAAGACCGCTCATCTCGCTGCTCGGCGCACCCACGACGCCCCTCGCGATCGAAAAGGGCATCGCCGATTCCATCGTCGTCTGCGCACAGCACGGCATCCCGATCGTCCCGATGTCCCTGCCGCAGATGGGTTCCACCTCCCCTGCGACGGTCGCGGCGAACGCCGTCATGGCGAACGCGGAGGTGCTGGGGTGTTACTTGGTCGCGAAATGCGCCGACGAGGATGCCCCCGTCATCTACGCCGCTGACACAGGTGCGCCCGACATGAAGACCTTCGCGATGAAGTACGACAACCCCGAATTCTTCATCCTCTCCACCGCCAACCAGGACATGGCGCGCTACTACGGCATGCCGAGCATGGTGGCATCCGGGATGAACGAGTCGAAGGATTTCTCCACGGTGGCTGGCTTCGAACGCAATGTGCTCACCGTCGTCCTTGGGCTGCTGACGCGCACGGATCTCGCCTGCTGGTTTGGCTCGGTCAACAATTCCCTGAGCTGCTCCCTCGTAGAGGCGATGCTCGACGTGGAGGTGCACCGCTATGCCGCCCAGTACCTGAAGGAGTGGCAGTGCGATCCCTATAAGCTGGCGCTTGATGTCATCAAGGAGGCAGGACCGCGCGGCAACTTCCTCTCCCACCGGCACACGTTCAAGAACTTCAAGGAGGAGATCGCAACGCGCGCGCCAGCAGACTCCTACCTGTTCTCCGACCCAAAGAAAGGCTGGCGCAGGCTAGCGGAGGAACAGCTGGAGGCAACGTTGGAAGCGCACGTCCCCTCGCCCTTGGACGCAGACCTGGAGAAGGAGCTGGATGCGCTCTCGTCGCGGGCGCTTTTGGATGTTGTTGGGTGAAGAAGCGCGGATTGCAGCATCGCTTGCGGTTCCCCTATCCTATACTCCCGCTACCGCCGATGGAGACGGCGATGTGAGTCGCGAACTTTTTCGTCATGGACATGATGGAATAGAGCTTCTCTGCCGTAGGTGGTGCCAGTCCGTGCAGTGCATAGGACATGCCGACGTGCCCGTACTTGTCTTCCCCCAGGCTGTGATAGGGCAGCAGGTGCATGGAGGGATGCCCTGGCAGCCTTTCAACGAAAGAAGCTATTGCTGCCGTCGTAGCGGCATCGTCGTTGATGCCCGACAGGATCGGTCTTCGAATGACAACACGCAGTTGCCCTGTCTCTGCGGACAGGGCGCACAACCTCTGGATGTTCTCTAGGATCTGCCGATTCGAGACTCCAGTCCAATGCCGATGCGCTTCCTCGTCCCAGAGTTTCAGATCCACCAGCACGATGTCGCACTGCCTTGCGATTGTCTCCAGATGGATCCAGTCGCCAAAGGCGGATGTCTCGACCGCAGTATGGAGGAAGTGCCCGTTGCGGCAGTAGTCCAGCAGGGCGCTGGCTGCCTCATGCTGCATCAGCACTTCCCCACCGGTGAGCGTCACCCCACCACCTCTTCGGAAGAACACCGCCTCCCGGGCGACGACCTGGCTCAATTCTTGGGTCGAATACCTTTGCCCGGTCATCCGCCTCGCACGCGGCAGGCAGACGGGAATACAGGCACCACAAGCAGTGCAGCGCCCAAAATCCAGCGATGCCTTTGCGCCCTCCAGCCGATTGCACCCGACGGGGCAGGCGCTGATGCATGCCCCACAGCCGGTGCATCCCGCTTCGACATAGATGAGCTGCTCGTGCATGCGAAGACCATACGGATTGCTGCACCACTTGCAGCGAAGCGGGCAGCCCTTGAAGAATACAGCCGTGCGGATTCCCGGACCGTCCTCTCCCCGAAAGCGACCGATGTCGAAGATCAGTGCCTCCTCCTCACCGTTTCCGCTGCCTTGGGCATGGCTGTCCGCGAAGCCTCTGAGCACGCCTGCCGTCAACGGAAATTGTGCTCGGTGCGGTTGATCACGTCCTCCTGGCATCGGAGGCTCAGATCCGTCCAATAGACGCTGTAGCCGGCGATGCGCACCATCAGGGTCTGGGC
>JAITHG010000297.1 GCA_031280075.1 Eubacteriales Family XIII. Incertae Sedis bacterium
GGCAGACTACGGCTCGCAGCGCATCTACCCGGACATGCACGACATCTTCAACGCCTTTCGTTATACGGCATACAGCGACACGAGGGTCGTCATCCTCGGGCAGGATCCCTACCACGGACCGGGGCAGGCGCACGGCCTCTGCTTCTCTGTGCGGCAGGGGATCGACAAGCCGCCCTCCCTGCAGAACATCTTCAAGGAGCTCTACCAAGAACTGCACGGGGAGACAGGGTTCGAGATCCCGAAGGACGGCTGGCTCGTCCCTTGGGCAGAGCGCGGCGTGCTGCTGCTCAACACGGTGCTGACCGTGCGGGCGGGCAGCGCGAATTCGCACAAGGGCAAAGGCTGGGAACGGCTGACCGACCGCGCCATCGAGCTGCTCGGCGAGCGCGGGGAGCCGATGGTCTTCCTGCTCTGGGGCGCGAATGCCCGCGCAAAAAAAGGACTGCTAACAAATCCGCGGCACCTCGTGCTCGAAGCGCCGCACCCGAGCCCGCTCTCAGCGCACAACGGCTTCTTCGGCTGCGGGCACTTCAGAAAGGCGAACGACTTCCTCTTGGCAAACGGTGCAGAGGCGGTCGATTGGGGGCTCGGATGAGCGCGGGTGCACACCATGCATAAGGCTTTCACTTTGCTGCTTGCGTTCGTCTTCTTCGTTGCCCTCACCACTTGGACGAGCGAAGTGGGCATACAGCGTGCGTCGGTGGTCGGCACTCTGACGCTGGCCACGCATGCCGCCATCCAAGATCCTGCCCAAAGCAAGGAAGCGCGCGCTGCCACGCTGAGCTTCGTCGGAGACTGCACCTTGGGCGAGAATGTGGGACGTTCGTACTTTGAGGGCGTTTGGCGCAAAAAGGGGGCTGAATGGTTCCTTTCCGGCGTGGCGAGATATTTCGGAAGAGACGACCTTACGATCGCCAATCTCGAGGGGGCGCTGACGGAGGAAACGCGCCACATCGGCATTGGAGAATTCCACTTCCGGGGCGACCCGGACTACGCCCGCATCTTGTCGGAGGGCGGTGTGGATGCGGTCGACTTGGCGAACAACCACACGATGGACTATGGAGAGAAAGGCTATGCTGACACGCAGGACGCGCTTTCTGCTGTCGGTGTGGCCTGGTTTGGTGACGAAGGTCTGCTCGTGCGCGATGTGGGCGGCATCCGCATCGGCTTCTACGGTCTGTCCTTCACGGATGACACAGCGCTGATAGAGGCGCGCACACTGGCTCTTCGCGAGCAGGGGGCGGAACTCGTCGTCGCCAGCTTCCATGACGGCGAGCCAGGCATTCGCTATACGCCCACGGAGCGACAGCGCAGAGCCGCCACACGAGCCATCGACGCGGGCGCAGACCTCGTCATTCAGCACCATCCCCATGTCCTGCAGGAGATTTCGGAGTACAAGGGCAAGCTGATCGCCTATTCCCTCGGAAACTTCTGCTATGGCGGTCACTCCGCGCCAGCGGACATGGACTCCATCATCCTGCAAGTGCAGATCAAGGAGACAAAGAAGGGGTTCAAGATCACCCACCGGGCGATTCCTGTCAGCATCTCCTCCAGTGAGGGATACAACGACTACCGCCCGAAGGTCGCAAAGGGCAGTGATGCCGCTCGGATCCTGCGCAAATTGAAGTAGGAAAGCAAGGAGGTCTGCCATGGACAGAGCGCCGTTCACCCCGAAGAAAGTAGCCCTGCTCATCGCGTTTGCGGCAGTGCTGCTGCTCGCCGTTCTGAACTTCAGGGAGACGCTGGGTCTGCTCTCCTACCTCTTCGGGCTGTTCATGCCGCTCTTCCTCGGCGTGTGCATGGCATTCGTCCTGAACGTGCTCATGCGCTTCATCGAAAACCGGTTGCTCGGGCGCATCCGCCTCGTGCGGAAAGGTCATGTCGCTGCCTTGTCCCGGGCACTCAAGCGCCCCCTCAGCCTCGTGCTGACCCTGCTCGTCGTGCTCGGCATCGTCGCCTTCGTCACGGCGATGATCATCCCCACGCTGCGGGACACCATCGCCTCCATCGTCCGGGAAGCGCCCGGCTTCACGCGGCGCATCATCGAATGGGGCAACGGCGTGCTCGAGGGCTTCGGCGTCGGCGAGGATGCAGCGGAGCTGCTCGCGGCAAACTGGCAGGAGATCGCGCGGTCCGCTGTGAACTTCCTGTCAGGGGTCTGGAGCACAGCGGCGAAGAGCGCCATGAGCGTGACCGCGAGCGTGTTCAGCGTCTTCACGAATTTCCTGTTCGGCTTCGTCTTCATGATCTACATCCTGCTGACGAAGGAGCGGCTGCGGCGGCAGGGCGGGCAACTGCTGCGCGGCTGGCTGCCGGAGAAGGCGAGCCGCGTGACGCTGCGTGTCCTGAAGCAGGCCGCCGAGGTCTACGGGAAGTTCGTCGCGGGGCAGTGCGTGGAGGCGGTCATCATCGGCGGGCTCACCTGCATCGGCGTGCTCGTCATCAACCCGCGCTATGCCGTCATGCTCGGCGTGCTCGTCGGGTTTACCGCCCTCATCCCTGTCATCGGTGCCTTCATCGGCATCATCGTCGGCGCGCTGCTCCTGCTCATGGTCAGCCCTTGGCAGGCGCTCGCCTTCGTCATCTTCATCGTCGTGCTCCAGCAGCTCGAAAACCACATCATCTATCCGAAGGTCGTCGGCAAATCCATCGGCTTGCCGGGCATGTGGGTGCTGCTCGCCGTGCTCCTCGGCGGCAGCCTGAACGGGGTCTTCGGCATCGTGCTCGGCGTACCGCTCGCGGCGCTGCTCTACAGCCTGCTGCGCGAAGCTACGGCGGCGCGGCTGCGCAAGCGGGTGCCGGACGCGCCTGCCGCGTCGCTGGAAGGGCGATCCTGACGTGCAGATCAAGGACATCGCAGGCAACCGGCACAAGGTTACGAAGCGGGCTCTGGCTGCCGCCATCCTCGTGCTCATCCTCATGCTTGCCTCCGCCATGTACTTCGGCGGCTGCATTGCGAAGAACGGCAAGAGCGTCCTCTCCGGAATCCTGCCGAGGGTCGAGATGCCGGAGATGCCTGAGGCACCTGAGGCACGTGAGACACCGGGACAGACGGAGCCCACAACCTCGGCCGCCGTCTCCGAATAACATATTTCGCCTGCCCTTCACCCGCCGTAAGGCTCCCTGTGATACAATCGTTTCATACCAACAAAAGAATCGGAATACAGCATGCACAGGAGCAAATCGGAGGCAGGAATTGGCATTTACCCATCTTCACGTACATACAGAATACAGTCTGCTCGACGGGGCGGCGCGCATCCGCGACCTCGTCGCGCGCGCCAAAAAACTAGGCATGGACAGCCTTGCCATAACGGATCACGGCAACATGTTCGGCGCTATAGAATTTTATAATGCTGCCAAAACAGAGGGGATCCACCCCGTCATCGGCTGCGAGATCTATACGGCCGCACGCGGAATGGCGCAGCAGGAGCCGGACAAAGACAAGCATCAAGGGCA
>JAITHG010000053.1 GCA_031280075.1 Eubacteriales Family XIII. Incertae Sedis bacterium
TGTCTGCCGTCGGCATTGCCGCCGACTCGTCCGCAGGTCGTGCGTCAAGTGCCGCCGACCCGTCCGCAGGCTGCGTGTCAAGTGCCGCCGCCCTGCCGCTGCGTTTGGCGCGTCGGTAGAGGATCGCGTAGCCGATGACTGCGAGGATGGCTGCAACGACGCTCAGCACCTGTGCCTGCCTGAGCGGTCCGAGCATCAGACTGTCCGTCCGCAACCCTTCCACGAAGAAGCGTTCGGCAGAGTACAGAAAGGTGTAGAGCAGGAAGGTCTGCCCGACAAACCTGCGCCTCGGCTCGATGACGAGCAGGAGGAACAGAAAGAGCAGGAAGCACCAGATGGACTCGTAGAGGAAGGTCGGGTGCACCTTCTCGCCGTCGATCATAAGCCCCCAAGGCAGGTCAGTCGGACCTCCATGCGCCTCTTGGTTGAAGTAGTTGCCCCAGCGCCCTACCGCCTGCCCGAGCGGGACAGACGTGAAGGCAAGGTCGAATAGATTGAGGACATTCTCGCGGTAGCGGCGCGCGAGGATGATGGCACCGAGCGCACCGAACAGCAGCCCGCCGTGAATGGCAAGCCCGCCTTCGCGTGTGGCGAAGATGCGCGCCAGATCCTCCCCGTAGTAGTCCCAGTTGAACGCGACGTAGTAGAGCCGGGCACCTATGATGCCGGCGACGACCACGACGATGCCATAGTTCAGCACCCTGTCCGAGTCCATCCCGTGCGACTTTGCCCGAACCATTGGAAGAAAGACACACAGGGCGATGGCGACGGCCACTAGAATGCCGTACCACATGATGTCGAATCCGCCGATGGAAAAGGCGATCTTGCTGCTTGGTGATGGCATATTATACGATTCCTTTCATGTTTATACGTTTTCTGAAAGCCGGCATTCCGACCGACCTATCCCCCGTTTGCGAGCCGCCGGAAAGTGGCGAGCGCTCCCGCCTTGTCTTCCGCGCCGTATATGGCAGAACCGATGATGAGGATGTCTGCCCCGGCATCCACGAGCGGACGAATATTCGCTTCATTCACGCCCCCGTCCACCGCGATCTCGAAGGAGTGACCACCCTGCGCGCGCATGTCGGCAAGCCTCGCGACTTTTTCAAGCGCACCGGGGATGAACTGCTGCCCGCCAAAGCCTGGGTTGACCGACATGACGAGCACCTGGTCTGCCGCATAGAGGGCATAGGCGACGGTCTCGGGCGATGTGGCAGGATTGAGGGCAACACCACTCTTTGGACCGAGTGCGCGGATGGCGTGGAGGGCACGATCCAGATGTCTGGATGCCTCCGCGTGGATGACGACAAACTGCGTGCTGTCCGTGACGAAGCCTTCCACCTGGCGCTCCGGCTCCACGGCCATGATATGCACGTCGAGCGGCAGCTTCGAAGCATGCGCGACCTGACGGGCGATGGGCTGCCCGAAGGATATGTTGGGGACGAACACGCCATCCATCGCGTCGATGTGGATGTAGTCTGCCCCGCCTTCCTCAGCGATTCTCAGTTCCTCTCCGAGATGCAAAAAATCCGAGGACAAAATGGATATAGAAATCTTTGCCAATAATTTACTCCTTTCGCGTCCTTCAGCCCTCCCAGGCGTTTCTGCTCCGCGCCTCCTCCAGCATCCTGACGTAGGAGCGGTAGCGGGACTCAGCAATCCGCCCCGCGGAAAGCGCGGAGCGCACGGCACAGCCCGGCTCGTCCGCATGTCGGCAGTCGTCAAAACGGCAGGACTCCGCATGGGCAGCAAACTCCGGGAAGAGGGAGGAGACCTCCGTCTCTTCGAGGGCTACCCCCTCGAAGGAGGTATAGCCCGGCGTGTCGAACAGCTCGGCACCGTATTCCGTCTTCAGGATCTCCACATGGCGTGTCGTGTGCTTGCCACGCCCCGTGCGCGCACTGATCTCACCGGTCTGTACGTTGCCCTCGCCGAGCAGGCGGTTGATGAGGCTCGATTTCCCCACACCGGACGGGCCCGCAAAGGCTGCCCGCCTTCCCTTTGTACGTGCCCGGAGCGCATCGATGCCCTCTCCAGTGACTGCGCACACCGGCAGCACCGGGTAGATGTCCCCGTAGACCCGCACCAGCCTGCCCGCCGTCCCAAGATCCGTCTTGTTCACACATATGAGCGCATCGGTGTCCTGCGCCTCTGCCGTCGCAAGGAAGCGGTCAAGCACCTCGAGGTTTGGTGCCGGGCTGCGCACGGAGACGACGGCCACGAACACGTCGATGTTCGCGATGGGCGGACGGACGAATGCGTTGCGGCGGGGCAGGATGTCCGTGACGACCCCCTCGACCTCGATGTCCTCTGTCGGTTCGAAGCGCACGGCATCCCCAACCAGGGGGCTGCGTCCCTCTTTCTTGAAGATGCCGCGCGCACGGCACTGAAAGGATGTCTGATGGCATCCGTCCCGCGCGCCGATGCCATCGGGTGAAGCGCAGTCAGGCTCTACGTAGTAGAACCCAGAAAGCGCTTTCACTATGGTGCCCTGCAGCATCATACGCGCCCTCTCAGCTCACCTTGCCCGTGTTGAAGTCCACATTGTAGGTGCGGACTCTCTGGTCGTTGAAGTAGACGTACAC
>JAITHG010000316.1 GCA_031280075.1 Eubacteriales Family XIII. Incertae Sedis bacterium
TGTACTCCAGCACCGACTCATCCATCGTGCTTGCGTAGACTGTCCGAACGGCATCCTCGAAAGCAAGCAGGCGCTCCTCAAGCGTACCTTTGTTGACGCAGAACACCGATTCGTACTTCCCGGCGAATGCGTTCCCAAAGCCGTCTTCCAGCAAGCTGGACGAGCGCACGATGATGGGGCTCTGTCCGAAATATTCCAGCATGCGCCGGAACTGCTCGCGGATGGGGTCGGAAAACCGCCCCTCCAGGATCTTCTCTTTGATGATCTCAGCGACCGTGAAATAACCGCGACGCTTCCGCTGTTTGATCTTCAGACCCCAGCTGCGGTTTCGAACGAGGAAGGTGTAGTACAGGTTGGAACAGATATAGAAAGAGTCGTGCGGCTCGAGGATCTTCGCGACCTCAGGAAGGCGTTTTTCGATGATCTTGCGCGACAGGATCATGCCTGTCGCCTTGCCGCCGATGCCCCCGACCCCGATCATCCGCGCCTTGATGTCGAGGAGATCCGTCAGCGTGACGTTCTTCATCGCGATGTCAAGAATGTGCTCATCCGCACCGAACACCATGCGGCAGAGGTCGCGCAGTCCTTCCGTGCCGCCCCCATGCTGCGCCTCGCCCTTCTTCGCCAGGAAGAAACGCTCCCAGTTGTCGAGATTTTGTGTGCTGTCCATGTTGCCGGACTGCCCGACCAGAGAGTAGTAGCGAGCCAGCTCGATGCCGTTGGTGAGCGGCTTGATGCTTGCGGGGTCGTTTGCGTCGATGCGGTGCGGCAGGAAGATCGTCGGCAGGTAGCGATCCTGCACTTTAATGGGCTGGATGAACGTCTCGTTCTCCCCCTTGAACACGTCGATCAGGACGGAGGCCGTCTCGCGGATGCGGGACATGCACTCGACCGAATGGTGGTTCCTCTGCACGGAAAAATAGGCGACAGAATTCGTCTTGGCCACCTCCGGTGCGGTGACCACGAAGAAATTGCCCATCATAAAGTCGGCGATCCATTCCTCCTGCAGATCAGTCATGCTGTCAAATATGTAATATGTCTCGCGCCCTTCCTCCTCAATGATGTCCGAGATCGTCATCACCATGGATTCGAACCCGCTTTTCACAGCGATGTCGTAGACCTTGATGCCGTCCGTCTGTGTGACCAGCGGCGCGTGTGCGCCAAACCGAAAGTAGACGATGTTCTTCCGCTCCTTCTGTGCACGCCCGACAAAGGGCATTGCGAAGAACCGGTACTCGTCTATGCTCGAGACCTGCCATACGACAATGTCGCCAAATCGCATAAAATCCAATGCCTCATCCAGCCCGTCATAGCCGGAGAAAGCCCTCTTCTGGTTAATCATGCTATTATTCTATCATGGTTTGCCAGCAAATTGTGGCACATCGGAGGATTCGGACAAAAAGCCATCAGCCGTGCGGAGGTCCCGATTCTGCATTGATATGCTTGTATGTGCGGACGCGGCTGCGCGCGCCCACACCGATAATCAGCCCGACGGCGATCATGTTCGCCACCACGGACGAGCCCCCCGCACTCACGAATGGCAGTGTGATGCCTGTAACCGGCATCACCCCCATCGTCATGCCGATGTTCTCGAACGCCTGGAAGGCGAACATGCACATCAACCCGACGACGAGCAGCCCGTCGAAGTACTCCTTGACGTTTCGCACGACGCGCCAGATGCGCGTGAGCATGAAGGCATAAAGGGCGATGACAACCATGCCGCCGACGAACCCCAGCTCTTCACAGATGATGGCAAAGATGAAGTCGGACTCCTGGACGGGCAGGTAGCCCGATTCTTTGATCGTCCCGTTGCCCAGCCCCTTGCCGAACAAACCGCCGCTGCCGATGGCGATCTTGGACTGCATGACTTGGTAGGTCTGCGGGATGTCCGTCCTGTCCGGGTGCAACCATGCCTCAAAGCGACTCTTCTGGTGATCCTGCAGGAAGCGGTAGCTGAGGGGAACCAGGAGGATGAAAAGACCTGAAAGGCGCGCAAACAGCCCCGCGCGGATCCCGGCAGCGAACACCATGCCGATGAACATGAAGGCGAGGATCAGCCCCGCACCCATGTCGATATACCCGACGAGCCCCACGATGGGCAGGGCGAAGGCAAAGGCGAGCAGGAACCCCTTGATTGTGAACAGCATCTCGCGGTAGCGGTCGAGCCATGCCGCGAAGGCGATGGCAAACGTGATCTTGACGACCTCCGATGGCTGCATCGTCGTAATGCCCAGGATGTTGATCCACGCCTGCTGCCCACCGATCTCAACACCGAGCCCGGGGACGAACACGGTGAGCTGCACCAGGATGGACAGGATGTAGAAGAATAAGTAGAACTGCGAGAAGTGCCGACTGTCGAAGGCAACGGCACAGATCATCAGAAAGAACCCGATGGCGACGGCGGCCATCTGGATGATGACCTGCCTCGGATAGCTCGCGTAATTTTGCGTGATGCTGTCGATCATGACAATCCCCACCGCGCTGAGCACGAGAGGGAGGAGGATCAACAGGTAGTCCATTCTCTTCAGGAAGCCTCTGAGGTCGTCCAATGCAGTCTGTCCCTTTCGTCAATAGTGGAGCAGCCTATCGGCTATCTTGGAAAAGTTTCGCTCGATGTAGCTGTCGTTCCTGTACACGACGGGGATGCCGCGATTGGCTGCGAGATGGATGCTGTCGTCGTGCTGGATGACACCAAGCAGAGGGATTTTCATCGTGCTCGTGATGACCTCCACCGTCGGCAGCACCCCGCTGCTCATGAAGTCCTTATGGA
>JAITHG010000028.1 GCA_031280075.1 Eubacteriales Family XIII. Incertae Sedis bacterium
GGACTACGGGGGCACGACTTTCGTGGCTGGCTCAGGGCGCATACGGATCAGGTACACGACAACATAGGAGAGGTGATGGAAGCACTTACAAGAATAACGCTGCCGTAAAAAAAGGGGGATCGGATGGACAGCATGACATGGCAGGCGTTCTGGATCGGCATGGTGGACAATGTCGTCACCATAGGGACGGTCTTCGGAGCGCTTGCAGCGATCAGCAAGTTCTGCAAGGACTCACGGCTCCTGGGCAAGCTTCGCAGCATGGTCACGGCTGATGTGGAGCGGGACGTAAAGGACATGAAGAAGGCGCTGGCAAGGCTGGATGGGCGGCTTGACGATCTGGAGGTGATGAACCTCAAGCACATCATATGCAGCCCGCATGTGCCGATTGAGGAGCGCGTCCGGCTGGGCGAAGAGTATTTGCAGAAAGGCGAAAACGGCGCTATCGCAGTACGCGTTGGCAACCTGCGGGAAGAGTATTCCCGCAGACTCGCGGGGGAGAAGGTCAACTATGGTCGCCGCGAGGACGACGTTATGGACAGAAGAGCTTTGAAAGGAGAACCAAAATGAGCAATCTCGCAAAGAAGAAGTGGTGGGCGTGCGCAGGGACGCGCGCGGTCAAAACAGCGGCACAAACGGCGGTGGCGGTCATCGGCACGTCGTTCCTGCTTGCGGACGTGGACTGGCTGGTGGTGGGCAGCGCTGCGGCACTTGCTGCAGCGCTGTCGCTGCTTACATCGCTGTCTGGGTTGCCGGAGATGGACGAGCCACAAGACGGTCTGCACCCCCCGGCGCAGTAGTGCCCGGCGTTGCACCGCACGCCATAAGCGTTGAAATTTCAACGCTTCTGTGTTGACTCTTAATCAGGGTGTCCAGGGTTCGAGTCCCTGAAGGGGTACCAACCAAACGAGGAACCGCCGCAAGGCGGTTTTTCACAGCGAAGCCCCTTCAGGGACTCGAACCCGCAAGGGCTGGCGGCTCCTGTGGAGCCGTCAGGTCTGAGCACGCCGAAGGCGAGCGCAGGACGGCGGACTTGCGCAGCAAGGCCGTTTTTCATTACGAAGCCCGCAGAAAGGATGGAGTCCTTGAATCATATTGTTGCAAGCAACATGAAGGCGGCCAAGAACACCTTTATTTTTTACCTGCATGAAAAAAATTCTTTCAATGAGGCCCTTTTCCACGAATACATCGAAAGCGTCCGGTCGGTCACCGCGGACAACACCGGCAAGGACGACCTCATTGCAGTCATCGAAGCGAACAGTTATATCATCCGCTGTGCCCTATATCACTTTTTGCCGGACGACCTCTTCGTAATGGAGAACTTCCCGGCAAGCATGGGGGAGTATATTGAGCAGCTCAATGATGAGAACGTCCGCCTGATCCGTCAAGCGGTGCACGGATTTTGACGGCACGACCCCCTGCCGATCCTACCCTCGAAGCCTCTCCGACAACGCCAGGGCGAGCTGTACCTGAAATCGGTATTCCGCGTCGTTCAGGTCGCGCCCCAGGATCTCTTCACATTTTTTGATTCGATATTTTACTGTGTTCCGGTGGAGGAAAAGACCTTCGGAGGTCTTGGTGATGCTGCCGCCGTTGTTGATGTAGGCGTAGAGGGTCTTGCTCAAGTCCTCCATCATCTCGCCGGAGGGAAAGGCGAGGTCCTTCAGCGTCTCCTGGCAGATTTCCGTGATGACCCCTTCAGAGACGAGTTTGAACAGCTCCATCACGTTGCGGGGGTGGTAGGATTTCAGGAAGGGGTGCGCATCCTGGTCTGCCGTGCCCTCGAGCCCGGACAAGGCCTCGTCGTAGGAGCGGGGGATGCCGCTGACGGAGCTGACCAGGTTGCCCTGGGAGATCTCCGTCTCGATGCCGAACAGCCGCAGCAGGCAGTCGTGCATGGCGACGTATGCCTCCTCAAGCCCCGGTCTTGCGCCCATGAGCAGCAGCACGTAGCGCCAGTTTTCCTCGTCGGGAAAGACGAGCAGCCTATCGCCCTGCTCGGGCATGAGGAAGTTTTCGATCCACCGGGCGATGAGCAGGAACAGTTCCTCCTGCTCGGTGAAATGGACGGGGTTGAAGCGCTTTGCCCCCTCGTTCCGCATCGCGATGAGGGCGACCTGGTACTCGGCGCTGTGCCGCATGCCGTAGGCTTCCCCCACAGCCAGGATCTGCCGGGGGCGCCATGCCTCGTCCTCGAACTGCCCCAAGAGGATGGGCAGAAATTCCTTCTTCGACCGGAGGTGGTTGAAGAACATGTAGAGCCCCTTGTGGAAGTACAGCTCGAGTGCGAGGATGACCTGCTCCATGACGAGCGCCAACCCCGGCTCCCGCTCCGCATCGATGGGCTCGACCACGATGAGGTAGTGGTCGTACATGCCCGCGCCCCGGATGGGGAAGACCTGCGGCTGCCCGGACTGTGCCGCTTCCGCACCGACTCCTGCTCCTGACTCAGCGCTTGCTCCTGCTCCGACTCCGACCCCTCCCCCTGCCAGCAGCGCCTCCATGCAGGCGGACATCTCCGTCTTCATCCTGTCGCTGCAGGTCTGCCCCGTCTCGACGAGGACACCGAAGGCATCGGCGACTGCCACGGGCATGCCGATGACGGAGGTCAGGCTGTTCAGGATGCTCTTCAGACTGCTGCCGCGCAGGATCAGCCCCGAGATTTTCTTCTGGGCGTTGAGGGCGTTCAGCAGGAGGTCGCTCTGGTTGTTCCAGATGCGGGAAAGGAGGTCGTGGTAGACTTCCCCGAGGGTGGCGTGTTTCGGGATCCGGATCAGGGGGAAGGACAGCCGGTCTGCCGTCTCGATGACCTCGGGGGCAAGCTGCGGGATGAAGCGCCCGAGCTTGATGGCAAGACCCGCGCAGGGCAGCCGGTCTAAATCCTCGATGAGGCGGCACAGAGCCTGTGGGTCGTCCTTGAACGCCATGCCGGTCGTGATGAGGAAGGAGTGCGGCGGAATGTAGGCGGACACGTCGGGGGTCTCTGTGGACTCCACCGTCGTGATCGTCCTGTCAAGGCAGGCGCCTGCGTTGATGACGGCCAGTTCGGCGAAGCGTTCTTCGCTCAGCAGTTCCTGTAAGGTCACGGCGCATCTCCTTCCGGGCGGCTGCGGCGGGTCAGGCGTGGATGACCGTCCCCGTCCGTCCCAGCAGTCCGTCCTTCGCCTTGGTCAGCAGCGTGATCAAGGCTCTTCTGCCCTGCCCCGACTCCGCGAAGTCCATGGCTGCCTCGACCTTCGGGAGCATGGAGCCCGGCGCAAACTGTTCTTCTTTTATATAGCCCTTCGCCTCCGCGATGGACATGCTGTCCAGCCACTGCTGGTCCTTCTTGCCGAAATTGATGGCGATCTTCTCCACCGCCGTGAGGATGACCAGGAAGTCTGCCCCGATCTCCCGCGCCAGGAGGGCGCTGGCGAAGTCCTTGTCGATGACGGCGCTCACGCCTTCCAAAGCGCCGTCCTGCTCCACGACGGGGATACCGCCGCCGCCGCAGGTGATGAGCAGGTTGCCCTCCTTCAGCAGATCCTTGATGACATCGATCTCCACGATATCAACCGGCCTGGGGGATGCCACAGCAATGCGGTACCCGCGCCCCGCGTCCTCCATGCAGGCATGCCCCTCCTTCTCGGCGAGCCGCGCCTCCTGCTTCGTCATGAACCGCCCGATGGGCTTCGAGGGGTTCTGAAAGGCGGTATCGTCCGCGCCCACCTTCACCTGCGTAATGACGGAGACGACGTTCTTCCGCACCTTCCGCCTCCGCAGCTCCGACTGGATGGCGCGCTGCAGCTCATAGGCAATGTAGCCTTGGCTCATCGCCACGCAGGACGGCATGGGTACCGGCGAATAGACGGGGTAGAGCAGGCGCAGCTCTTCCATCGCAGTCTGGATCATGCCGACCTGGGGGCCGTTGCCATGCGTCAGCACGACCTGAAACCCTTCCTCCGTCAAGTCCGCGATGATCTCCGCAGTATGCGCCACCGCCTTCGACTGCTCCTCGTAGTTGTAGCCAAGCGCGTTGCCGCCGAGGGCGATCACCACTGTCTTCGGTTTCATTATATCATCCTCCCAATCCTAATGCCATGCAGAGCCCGCATGCAATCATTTCAAATTTTTGCACATATTCAAAGGTTTACGGACCATCCGCCCCGGAACCGCTCAGTTGCGGCTGATGACCGTGCGATCCAGCTCCCCCACGCTCTTTGCGATGAGCATGGATGCGAGTGCATCGATGTCCACGTTGAGCAGGGTGCGGAACATCCCGGAAAACCAGTCGATCCCCGCGAGGATGGCGATGCTCTGGGCAGGCAGCCCGAGTGCCGGGACGACCACGGTCAGCGCGACGATGCCGCCGCCCGGCACGACCACCGTTCCGAGGCAGGCGAGAGACGCGAGCAGCACCGTCTTGACCATGAACGCGACCGTGACCTCGATGCCGTAGAGCTGGGCGATGGTGATCATCGACAGGGACAGGAACATGGCGAGCCCGTTGCTGTTCAGAGTCATGCCGAGGGGGTTGACAAGGTCGGAGACCCGCTTGCTCACC
>JAITHG010000066.1 GCA_031280075.1 Eubacteriales Family XIII. Incertae Sedis bacterium
CGTCCGGGCGCTCCTTCTTCACGACGTTCATGACATCGTCGATGTGCAGAGCCTCAAAGTAGAGCTTGTCCGAAGTGTCGAAGTCCGTGCTGACGGTCTCCGGGTTGTTGTTGATGATGATCGCCTCATAGCCGAGGTCCTTGATCGCCCACACGCCCTGTACGCAGCAGTAGTCGAACTCGATGCCCTGCCCGATGCGGATGGGGCCGGAGCCCACGACGAGGATTTTCTTCTCGTCCGTGATGCGGCTCTCGTCCTCTGTGTCGAAACAGGAATAATAATAGGGTGTCAGAGCCTCGAACTCGCCGCCGCAGGTGTCCACGACCTTGTAGACGGGGAAGATGTCGTGGTAGAGCCGGATGTCCGTCAGCACCTCGCGCGTCGCCCCGGACAGCTCGATGATCTCCCGGTCGATGAAGCCGAGTTCCTCCGCCTCGTAGACGAGATCCTTGTCAAGGTGCCCGTTTGCCTTCGCCAGCTCCATCTCCACTTTGATGATGCGGTAGAGCTTGCCGAGGACCCAGCGATCCACGCGCGTGACTTCAAAGATGTAATCCATCGTGAAACGCCCCGCTGTGTCGAGATCCGAGCCCTCCAGCTCGTTGACACGATCCGCTTCGCGCGCGCCCCTGCGCAGCGCTTCGGCGATGGCGAAGATGCGCTCGTCGTCGCGCGCCTCGATCTTCGCGACCAAGGCATCGTCCGAAAGCTCCATGATGAAGGGGACGCGCAGGTTGTCGAGCTTTATTTCGAGAGAGGTGATCGCCTTGAGCAGGGCGCTCTCGAAGGTGCGTGAGATCGCCATGACCTCGCCCGTAGCCTTCATCTGCGTGCCGAGCATTCGGTGCGCCGTCTTGAATTTGTCGAAGGGCCACTTCGGGAATTTGACGACACAGTAGTCGAGCGTCGGCTCGAAGCAGGCGCTTGTCTCGCCCGTCACGTAGTTCTTCAGCTCGTCCAGGCTGAAGCCGAGGGCGATCTTTGCAGCGAGCTTTGCTATGGGGTAGCCTGCCGCCTTCGAGGCGAGCGCCGAAGAGCGGCTCACGCGCGGGTTGACCTCGATGACGATGTACTTGCCCGTGTCCGGGTCGAGGGCAAACTGCACGTTGCAGCCGCCTTCGATCTCGAGGGCGCGGATGATCTTCAGCGCTGCGTCGCGCAGCATCTGGTACTCGTGGTCGCGCAGGGTCTGGATGGGCGCGACCACGATGGAGTCGCCCGTGTGCACGCCGACGGGGTCGAAGTTCTCCATGCCGCAGACCGTGATGCAGTTGTCCTTGTGGTCGCGCATGACTTCGTATTCGATTTCCTTCCAGCCGGCGACGGATTCCTCGAGGAGGATCTGACCGATGGCGCTGTTTTCCAGCCCGCTCGTCACGAGGGTGCGAAGCCCTTCGTCGTCCGTCGCAATGCCGCCGCCCGTGCCGCCGAGGGTGTAGGCGGGGCGGATGATGACGGGGTAGCCGACCTTTGCCACGAAATCTTGGCATTCGGGCAGCCCCGTGGCGATGATGGACTGCGGAATGGGCTCGCCGATGTCCTGCATGAGCTGCTTGAACTCGTCGCGGTCTTCGGCGCGCGTGATGCTGTTCATCTTGATGCCGAGCAGGCGCACACCGCAGGCGGCGAGCACGCCCTCGCGCTCGAGCTGCATGGCGAGGTTGAGCCCCGTCTGTCCCCCGAAGCCCGCGAGCAGCCCGTCCGGGCGTTCGCGCTCGATGATGGTTCGCAGCGCGTCCTCCGTCAGCGGCTCGAGATAGACCTTGTCTGCGATGCCGGGGTCGGTCATGATGGTTGCGGGGTTGGAGTTGACGAGGACGCATTCGATGCCTTCTTCGCGGATCGCCTTGCATGCCTGCGTGCCCGCGTAGTCAAACTCTGCCGCCTGCCCGATGACGATGGGTCCCGAGCCGATCATGAGGACTTTCTGAAGTGTAGGATCCTTAGGCATGGAAATCGTCCCCCTTCCCTTTCTGCATCATCGCCAAGAAGCGATCAAACAGCTCGGCTGTGTCGTTTGGGCCAGGCGATCCCTCGGGGTGGAACTGCACGGAGAAGACGGGCAACTCCCGGTGGCGCATCCCCTCGACCGTCCCGTCGTTGAGGTTGCGGTGCGTGACGATGAGCCCCCCCGCTTCGATGCTGTCCGCATCCACGGCGAAGCTGTGATTTTGCGAGGTGATGGCGCTGCGATCCTGCTCGATGTCGATGACCCCGTGGTTGGCACCCCGGTGTCCGAATTTCAGTTTGTACGTCCTGCCGCCGAGCGCAAGCGCGATGATTTGATGTCCGAGGCAGATGCCGAACACGGGCAGCGCCCCGCACGCGATGATGGCGCGCACGGCGCGGATGCCGTCGACCGCCTGCTCCGGGTCGCCCGGTCCGTTCGAGAGGAAAAGACCGTCGGGCTGCAGTGCGAGGATGTCCTCCGCCGTCGCCCCGTAGGGCAGGATGTGCAGGTCGCAGCCGCGTCGCGAGAGCGCGTCCGTGATGCCCGATTTCACGCCGAAGTCGTAGACGGCGACGCGCGGACCGTCCCCGGGGATGTGCCGAGGCTCCCGCGTGCCGACGCGCCGCATGTAGTCCCAGCGCAGCGGTGTGTCCGCCAGCAGAGCCTGCGCCTTTTCCTTCGGGATGCCCTCGCTTGAGATGACGCAGGGCACGGTGCCCTCCGTGCGGATCTTCTTCGTGATCGCACGCGTGTCCACGCCGTGCACGCCGGGCACGCCCTGCCGCGCCAGCCAGTCGCTGAGGTTCATGACGCTGCAGCGGTTGGACGGGCGTTTCGTGATGTCGCGCGTGACGAAGCCGAACGCGTGGATGCGCTCGCTCTGGTAATCGATCTCACTCACGCCGTAGTTGCCGATGAGCGGGTAGGTCATGTTGATGACCTGCCCCGCATAGGACGGGTCGGTCAGAATGCCCTGGTAGCCCGTCATGGACGTGTTGAATACCAGTTCCCCCACGTTCGTCGCCGGCGCGCCGAAACCCTTCCCGCGCCAGACCGTGCCGTCCGCGAGGTAGATCAAGCCTTCAGATAGTGTCATATGAACAGGTGCTCCGATTCAAACTGCAAGTTGCGGTTGCTTGTTGCCGATATTCATAATTATACATAATCCTTGCATAATATGCAAACCGGTTTTTCTGCCGCCCTTATTTCATGAGCAGCTCTACGGCGTGCCGCAGCTCTGCCAGCGCCTTTTCATCCCCGGTCTTGACCGCGTCCACGACGCAGTGCTCCAGATGATCCTTGAGGATGACCTCGCAGGTGCTGTTGATGGCGGAACGCACTGCCGAGAGCTGGATGAGCACCTCGGCGCAGTCCCGCCCGTCCTCGACCATGCCGCGCACGGCGGTCAGGTGCCCGATGGCGCGCGAGAGGCGGTTGAGCACCGCCTTTGTGTGCGTATGCGTATGGCTGTGCCCGTGCGGATGCCTGTGCGGATGCTCGTGCGGATGCTCGTGCGGATGCTCGTGCGCATGTTCGTGCGCCTGGCTCTTGTCGCCCTGGATCTGCGCTTGTTCCTGCCCCTGGCTCTTGTCACCTTGGAGCTTTGCTTGTTCCTGCGCCTTGCCCAGGCTTCGCTTCTTCCCTTCGCTCATGATCCTCCTGCCAATCTCCTGTTTCTTTCATGCCCGGCTTGCGAACCCGCTCCGGCTGTGCTGTGCAACATGATAATTTTTTCCTATTTTATCATATAAAAACCCCGCAAAATATCCCCCCGCCCGGCTTGTGGGAGAAAAAAACCTGACCTATAATGGGTTGCGTGCCTTGGGAAACCGAGGGCGCTGATGAACGCAATGCGAATTGGCAATGAAGCGAAGGAAACTGTGGGCGGACGAAGCGGACGAAGTGAAGGATCCTGTGGACGGACGAAGCGTACGAAGCGAAGGACGCTGTGGACGGACAACGCGGACGAAGCGAAGGACGCGGTGGACGGACGACGCGGACGAAGCGAAGGACGCTGTGGACGGACGAAGCGAAGGACGATCCGAAGCCGGAGAAATGGAGGACAGCCATGATGTGCAAGAGAGAGACCATGACGAACAAGAGGTGGGCATGCCTGCTGGCGCTCGCATTGGCACTGGTGACGGTGCTGGCGGGATGCGGCGGAACGTCCGATCCTGCGTCGGAGGGCGGTGGCGGTGACAGCCCGTCCGCTGCGGCGCAGAAGGACGGCATCAATGTCTACGTGGGCGGCACGATCTTCTCGTCGAGCCTCAACCCGGTCAAGGGCGCGATGAGCTACGGCTACCCCTTTACGAACATCGCGCTGCTGCGTGTAGATCCCGCTTCCGCATACGTCGGGGATGCGGCATCGGCGTGGGACATCAGCGCGGATGCTCTCACTTACACGTTCACAGTCCGGGACGGCTTGAAGTTCAGCGACGGTTCCGACCTGACGGCGGAGGATGTCGTGTTCACCTATGAGACCGTGCAGGCAAACCAGGCTGAGAACGGGAATGTGGATCTGACAAAGCTGGCATCTGTCAAGGCGGACGGGGCGGACAAGGTCGTCTTCACCCTGTCCGAGCCGTATTCACCCTTCCTGGACACCACGGCGATGCTCGGCATCGTCCCGAGCGACGCGTATGACGCGGATGCCTTCGACCGGACACCCATCGGGGCAGGGCCGTGGAAGGTCGTCCAGTACGATCCGGAGCAGCAGATCATCGTCGCGCCGAACGAGCATTACTACGAGGGCGTGCCGTCGATCCAGAAAGTCACGTTCGTCAACATGGAGGAGGACGCGGCGATCGCTGCGGCG
>JAITHG010000154.1 GCA_031280075.1 Eubacteriales Family XIII. Incertae Sedis bacterium
TTCCAATCCTCATCGAGGAATTCAAGAAGCTTCAGTAGGCGGCAGGGATGTTTTCCCGAAACGCCAACTGAATACGCATGACACTCCGACCGCGGCCGAGAGGTTCGCGGTCGGCGACAAATGAAAAGGAGGTGCGCATGTTTGAATGGACGCCACTGACGATCATCATCGCCATTGTCATTTTTATTGCCGTCATGGTTTGCTTTGCCATCGGGCTTCGCAAAGAACTCAAGTGATCGGACGATGCCTGCAACGAATGAGAGAATGGTGAAACAATGGAATCAATAGGAATCGCATTGCAGGTCTACCTCATAGGCTTTGTCATCGCCTTGGCGATGGCCTGCATTATCAAAATCATTATGGCGGTGCTCAGCAGGAGCAGCCGCAGGGCGGAGGAGAAGGCGACAGCCACAGCAGCGGTCGCAGCTACACCCGCCCCCGACCAGACGAAGGAGGGCACCGTATGAATATCGGCATGCTGTTTCAAGGCATAGGTACCCTGTTCGCACAGGAGCCGGTGATCGCCATCGCACGCGTCGCGCTGATCTTCCTCGGCATCCTGCTCGTCTGGCTCGGTGTCAAAGGCACGCTGGAGCCCCTCATCATGGTTCCGATGGGCTTTGGCATGACGGCGGTCAACGCCGGCGTGCTGTTCCTTGACGCGAACAAAATCGGGACTATCTTCATGGATCCCCTCGTCTCCGAGCCGAGCGCCCTCATGGACATCATGCAGATCGACTGGCTGCAACCGGTCTATACGCTGACGTTCTCAAACGGTCTTATCGCATGCCTTGTTTTCATGGGATTGGGCACTATCTCCGATGTCGGGAACCTGCTTAAATATCCCTTTACGAGCATGACCATCGCGATGTTCGCGGAGCTGGGCACGATCATCACCTTCCCCATCGCTCGCGCCATGGGGCTCGGCTACGGGGATGCGGCAGCCGTCGCCCTCGTCGGCGGTGCGGACGGACCGATGGTGCTTTATGCCTCGCTCATGCTGGCAAAGGATCTGTTCGTGCCGATCACGATCGTCGCATACCTCTACCTGAGCCTCTGCTACGCGGGCTATCCCTACCTCGTGAAGCTTCTCGTCCCGAAAGAGCTGCGCGGCAGCCTCGTCAAGACGACCGCGAACAGGATTGA
Organism: Eubacteriales Family XIII. Incertae Sedis bacterium; assembly: GCA_031280075.1. The sequence goes on from JAITHG010000154.1 coordinate 1,147, forward strand.
GGTCAAGCCGAAGGAGAAGATCATCTTCGACATGATCGCCTCGGCCATGCTCTGCATCCTGTTCCCTGTGGCTGCTCCGCTCTTCCTGAGCTTCTTCCTCGGCAACGCCATCAAGGAGTCCGGCGTATTCAAGTACATGGAGCTGCTGGAGAACGTCTTCCTCTATGCGGCGACCTTCTTCCTGGGGCTGCTGCTCGGCGTGCTCTGCGAGGCGAGCACCCTACTCAACCCGCAGATTCTCATCCTGCTCGTGCTCGGTATCATCGCCCTCACGCTGGCGGGTGTCGGCGGCATCATCGGCGGCTACGTCGTCTACCTGCTGAACGGGCGGAAGAACTTCAACCCCGTCATCGGCATCGCGGGCGTGTCCTGCATCCCGACGACGGCAAAGGTGGCGCAGAAGGCGGCACAGGCGGCGAACAAGCGCGTCATGATCCTGAACTACGCCATGGGCGCATCGGTCTGCGGTGTCATCACCACCGCCATCCTGACGGGCGTCTTCATCACGGTGCTCAGTCCGGAACTCGGCTGACGGATAGCCAAAAGCGGCAAGGATCCCGCTCTATGTGCGGGATTGGCATAACGGATATTGCATAAAGGAGGAACTAAAAGATGAGTGAGTATGGTTTCCCGTTACATCCCTATTTCACTGAGATGCCGTCCATCGGCAGCGAACTGAAGCGCAAGCTCGAGAAGAACGTCGCCGAGCTGAAGGAGCAGGAGGCGATCATCGCCGCCGAGGTCGAGCGCGTCAAGGGTGCGGGCAAGGATCCCGAGAAGATGCATGAGAAGGGCGAGTGGACTGCCTGGGAGCGCATCGAATACCTCGTCGAGCCGGGCACGTGGTGCCCGCTCCACACCGTCTATGACCCCGCCTCCAATGAGGAAGGGCAGACGAACATCATCGATGGGCTCGGACGCATCAACGGCAAGTGGGCGATCATCATCGCCTTCAACAACCAGATCATGGCGGGGGCGTGGCTCTCGGGGCAGGCGGACAACGTGCTGCGCGTGACGGACATCGCCAAGCGCCTGCACCTCCCGCTCGTCTACGTGCTGAACTGCTCGGGCGTCAAGCTCATGGAGCACGAGTACATCTTCCCGAACCGCCGCGGCAGCGGCACGCCCTTCTTCCGGCACGCGGAGCTGCAGAAGCTCGGCATCCCCATCATCGTCGGCATCTGGGGCACCAACCCCGCCGGTGGCGGCTACCACGGCATCAGCCCGTCCATCCTGCTCGCCCACAAGAACGCGAATATGAGCGTCGGCGGCGCGGGCATCGTCAGCGGCATGGCTCCCAAGGGCTTCATCGACGACGAAGTGGCACAGGGGCTCATCACCAACACGCGCGCCCTGCGCGCGACACCTCCGGGGCGCGTCGAGATCCACCACGGCAGCACGGGCTTCTTCCGCGATGTCTGCGACACCGAAGAGGAACTGCTCGATGACATCAAGCGCTACATGGGTACGCTTCCAGCCTATGACCCGCAGTTCTTCCGCGTGGCAGAGCCTGCCGAGCCGAAGTACTCCGGCGAGGATCTCTACAGCATCGTCCCGCTCAATCCGCGCCGTACCTACGACATGCACGAGGTGCTCGCACGGCTCTTCGACAAGAGCGAGCACATGGAGTTCCGCCCGGACTACGGTCCCGAGATGTACTGCGGGCTCGCGAAGATCGACGGCTTCGTCTGCGGCTTCGTCGCGAACAACCAGGGCGGTCTCGGCGCGGACTATCCGAAGTACGCCGACTATGCAGGCATCGGCGGCAAGCTCTACCGCGAAGGGCTCATCAAGATGAGCGAGTTCGTGACGCTCTGCGGGCGCGACCGCATTCCGATCGTCTGGGTGCAGGACACTTCCGGCATCGACGTGGGCGACACGGCGGAAAAGCAGGAGATGCTCGGTCTGGGCATGGCGCTCATCTATTCCATCGAGCAGTCCGACCTGCCCATGATGACCATCGTGCTGCGCAAGGGCTCGGCGGCGGCGCATTACGTGCTCGGCGGCCCGACGGCGAACAACAACAACGCCTTCACGCTCGGCACGGGCGCGACGGAGATCTACGTCATGCACGGCGAGACGGCAGCGGCGGCGACCTATGCGCGCCGGCTCGTCAAGGATCAGGACGCGGAGAAGCCGCTCGACGACACCATCGCGAAGATGAACGGCATCATCGACCACTACCAGGAGACCTCCCGCCCGAAGTTCGCGGCGCTGCAGGGCATGCTGGACGAGGTCGTCGAACTGCCGAAGCTGCGCGACTACTGCAAGGCCTTCGTGAACAGTTACTACCAAAACCCGGTCTCCTTCTGCGCGGTGCACCAATGGATCACCCCGCGCGTCATCAAGGGCTAGCCCCGGGCGCACATCGGAACACGCAAGGCAAAGGCGCGGCATGACCGCGCCTTTTGTGTGTGACCTTTTTCCTGCAGCACTTGAGAATCTTTCCAAAGAATAGTAAGATGGAAGATAATTACGAAGTCACTTGGGAGAATCAGGAATGAGCAAACGCTCGAAGGCGGCAGCCGTGAGGGAGGCCGCGCGAAAAAGGCAAAGAAACAGGACGATCGCCATCGTCATCATCCTCGTCGTACTGGTCGTGGGCATCCTTGCCACTGCCATTGGGCTGGTCTATCAGCATTTTTTTGTTGACTCCCTGAACAGCTACGACGCGCAGATGCGCATCGCCGCCGATGCGGAGCGGGAGGGTGATCTGGACAAGGCGGAGGAGGCGTACCGGAAGGCACTCAGCTTCCAGGCGGGCGACCTCGATGCCACGCTTGCGCTGGCAGAGCTGCTCGTCAAGACGGACAGACCGGACGAGGGCGCAGGGCTGTACGAAGAGCTGCTCGCCAAGGACGAGGGCAACACCGGCTACATGGAACGGCTGCTGTCGATCTACGTAGAGGGGATGGAGGACATGGACAAGGCGAACGGCATGATCATCCGCGCGTACGAAGCGGGGCTGGAACTGTCAAGCAACCTGATTGCGCCGCCACCTGAGCTCTCGCCAAAGGGAGGAACGTTCACCCAGACTACGAAAGTGACGCTGACTGCCCCGGACGGTTATACCATCCATTATACGAACCGAAAGGCGGATGTGCCGACGCCGGCGGACAAGGAGTACAAGAAGCCGTTCTCACTGTCGAAAAACCGGAGCTTCTACGTCCACGCCGCCGTCTTTGACGAGCGCGGGCTCATGGGCTGGCCCGTCTACGCCTCCTACAAGATCCGGCTGCAGTTCATCGTCGACACGTCCGCCGTAAAACACCTGGGGCGCACGGCGGGCAGCATCATGGAAGACATCGGTCCGCTGTTTTTCACGGAGGAGTTCACCGAAGGGGGCGGGGCGATCTACGAGGACGAGAACGGGCGCTTCCGCTTCGTGTTCTTCCTGGATGCCTATGCGCAGACCGTGCCCGTCGCGCCGACGACTACGGACACTGCCATCACGGGCGCTTCTGTCACGGGAGCCGCCGTCGCGGTGACAGAGACCGCTGTCAAGTCGGTGCCTTTCGACCCGCTCACGTCGCCGCTGCCCGTGGGCGCAAAATGCGAGGTCATCTACATGGACATCGCGAGCTATCTCGTGCAGCAGCGCGGCAGCTTCCGCGTCAAGGATCTCATGGCAGGGCTGGAGATCGAGCAGTACGCCGTCCGTTCGGAGCCCTTCGACGGCAAATACCACCTGTACTATGACATCGACGGTGTCCGGTTCGACCTGAAGCTCAGGGACGAGGGGACGGTCGACACCAAGGATACGATGGAGCTGTACCTGGTCGAGCCGGGGATGCAGACCATTGAGGATATGATCAAGGAGATTTCCGGAGAGCCGGGGCAGGGCACGGACAGCGCGCTGACCACGCAGGAAGAACAAGAGGAGTAAAAGGATGACCAAAGGCAAGTACTACATCACGACCCCCATCTATTACCCGAGCGCTGGGCTGCACGTAGGGCACACCTACTGCACGGTCATGGCGGATGCCGTGGCGCGCTTCAAGCGCCTGCAGGGCTACGACGTGATGTTCCTGACGGGGACGGACGAGCACGGGCAGAAGATTCAGCAGATCGCGGAGGCGGCGGGGATGCAGCCACAGGCATACGTGGACGGCATCGTGGAGGGCATCATGAAGCTGTGGGAGACCATGGAGATCTCCTACGACGACTTCATCCGAACGACCGAGGATCGCCACAAGGAGCGCGTGCAGGAGATCTTCCGGCGCATTTACGAAAAGGGCGACATCTACAAGGGCAAGTACGAGGGCTGGTACTGCACCCCCTGCGAGAGCTTCTGGACGGAGCCGCAGCTCGCGGACGGCAAGTGCCCGGACTGCGGGCGCGAGGTCGCCTGGGCGCAGGAGGATGCCTATTTCTTCCGGTTGTCGGACTATG
>JAITHG010000156.1 GCA_031280075.1 Eubacteriales Family XIII. Incertae Sedis bacterium
AATGAGAAGGGCATCGCGCTGCGCAGCATCGAAGGGGGCAGCGCCGCGAACATGGTGCCGGATAGGGCACGCGTCATCCTGCTGGCAGAGGCGGGCAAGGACTATACGGACATCAAGGAAAGGCTCGCCGCGTTCCGGGAAGAGACGGGCTGGCGGCTGGTCGGCAAAGGGGTGGGCAAGGCGTTCGAGATCACGGCGCACGGTCTGAGCGCGCACGGTTCGCGCCCCGAGCTGGGGCTGAACGCCATCTCCGTGCTCCTGCGCTTTCTGGGCGGGCTTGAGCTTGCCAACGAAAGCGTGCGGGAGTTCATCGCGTTCTACAATGCCCGCATCGGCTTTGAGCAGCATGGCGAAGGGCTTGGAATCTGCCTGGAGGATGCGCCTTCGGGCAAGATTGTCCTGAACCCGGGACTGATCCGGATGGACGCGGAGGCTGTCATCCTGACCATCAACGCGCGCTGCCCCGTGACGCGGACGGAGGACGAGGTCTACGATGCCCTCATGCCCACCGTGCACGAGTCAAACCTCGGCGTGGTCAAGCTCGGCTACAAGCCCCCCATCTTCTTCGCGAAGGACGACCCGCTCATCGAGACGCTCATGGAGGTCTACCGCAGGCACACGGGCGATACGGCGCACGAGCCGGTCGTCATCGGAGGCGGTACGTTCGCGCGTGCCATCCCGAACGCGGTCGCCTTCGGACCAAACTTTCCGGACGGTCCCGAGCTCATGCACCAGGCGGACGAGTATGTCGCCATTGACGAGCTTGTCACGGTCACGAAAATCTACGCCGACGCGATCCATTCGCTCACAAAACGGCAGCCGCTTTGACAGCAGCTGCCCTATTTTTTCACTGCGTTTCTGCGGGTGATCTGGGAAAGCCCTTCGGCGACGGAGTAGACGATGCCAAGCTCCGCCTCACCGAGCTGGTTGAGCGTCGTGTCTACGAGCCTGCGCCCGGACGAACGCTTCGGCGGCTGATCCGGATAGAAGAACTGGTCTACTGAGAGGTTCAGAAAGGTCATGATGCGGTAGAACACATCGAAGCTCGGTTTTGAACCGTAGTTTTCGATGGCTTTCAGGTATTCCTCCGACAGGTTGATCGCCTCCGCGAGCTTGGTGCGCGTAAAACCGGCACGCTCGCGTGCGTCTTTGATGGCATCTCCGATGGGATGGAAATCAAACCCCGAATTGTTTTTTGTATCCCTCTTGTTGATCATCAATTGCTTACACACCCTCTTGTTTATTGCCCCGATACGATCTGGCAGAGCCCTCCCGGTCTTACATCCGAACTGCGTTGCCACATGCTGGGAGTTTTCTTGCCACTGCTCAATTCATTCTATCCGCGAGGAGGGTTCACTGGAAGGTTGTACGATAACCTAGAGTGGAGCTTCGTACAACCCCCTGATCAAAACGGGCTGCGCACCGAGCTGTATTTTGGGATAAGTACAGGTGTCATGCGGGAATTCACAGGATTTGTGTCAACAATGCATAATAGAAGAGGCGGCGCTTGTCTGCACCGCCCCAACATTCGAAAAACATTATTATCGGAGCAATATTAGTTATTTGCGCACAGGCACGTGCAGCATGTCGTGCGCCTTGTCCTTGATGATCTCCCGGTAGGCAAAGCGGACGGCAGGATTCATGTCCGAGCTGCGGATGGCGGTCAGTTTGTCGGACTTGTACACGCCTGTGGCGCGCTGCTCCTTCTCGAAGCTGTGCGAGAAGGGCTGCCCACCGCCATTGATGCACCCGCTCGGGCAGGTCATGACCTCGATGAAGTCGAAGTGCTCTTCGCCGCTCTCGATGCGCTGGATGAGCGTCTCGGCGTTCTGCAGGCCGCTCACGACACCGATGCGCAGCGTGCGATCCCCGAAGGGCAGCTCGAAGGCCTTGATGCCCTCCAGCCCGCGCACGCCCGTGTACCGGATGTTCTCGATGCCGCTGTGGCTCTTGTCGGCGGCGACCCGGCGGATGACCGCCTCCGTCACGCCGCCCGTGACACCGAAGATGAGCCCGCCGCCGCTGTAGAGCCCGAACACCATGTCGCTTGCCGCCGGCTCGAGTTCGCCGATCTCGATGCCCGCCTCCCAGACCATGTTCGCGATCTCGATCGTCGTGATGACGTAGTCCGTGTCGCGCATGCCGTCCCGCTCGAACTCCGGGCGCAGGATCTCGCCCTTCTTTGCCGTGCAGGGCATGACGGCGACCGTCACGACCTCGCGCCCGTCCGCCCGGTTCACGCGCTCGTTTTCCTTGATGACCGACCCAAACATCTGCATGGGCGACTTGCAGGTGCTGACGTGCGGCAGGATCTGTGGCCAGCGGTTTTCCGCATATTTGACCCAGGCGGGGCAGCAGGAGGTGAAGAGCGGGTAGTCATGCCCTCCCTCGACGTGTTCAAGGAACTCGGCGCTTTCTTCCATGACGGTCAGATCGGCGGCAAAAGATGTGTCGTAGACCTCGTCAAAGCCGATCCTGCGCAGGGCTGCGACGATGAGGGGCATCGTGTTCTCCCCCTCCGCCAGCCCGAACGCCTCGCCGAACGCAAAACGCACGGCAGGGGCGATCTGCACGATGACCTTCTTGTTCGGGTCGTAGATGGACTCCCATATCTTCTTCGTGTCGTCCTTTACGACGATGGCTCCGGTGGGGCAGACCGCCGCGCACTGCCCGCAGCCGACGCAGTCCGTCTCGGCGAGCGGCATGTCGAAGGCGGTGCCGACCATCATGTCCCAGCCGCGGTGCGTGAAGTCGATGCAGCCGACGTTTTGCTTCTCCGAGCACATGCGTACGCAGTCGCCGCAGACGATGCATTTGTTGGAGTCGCGCACGATGGAGGGACTCGACTCGTCGATTCGGTAGAACTCCTTGTATGCCTTCTCACTCTTGTCATACTTGATCATATGGATGCCGAAGCGCCGCGCAAGCTCCTGCAGGCGGCAGTCGATGTTCTTCGCGCAGGTCGTGCACTCCCGGCAGTGGGAGGCAAGCAGGAGGCGCAGGATGTTCTTGCGGTGGCTCTGCAGCTTGGGCGTGTGCGTTCGGATTTCCATCCCGTCGCGCGGAACCTCCGAACAGGACGCAAAGATGTTGCCCCGGTTGTCTTCCACGATGCACATGCGGCATGCCCCGTAGGTGGATAGGTCTGAATAATAACAGAAGGTCGGGAGGTCGATGCCTGCTTTGCGGACGACATCGAGCACGTTCGGCTCGTCCGTGAACGGCACCAGCATCCCGTTTATGACCATGCTCTTTTGTTTTTGCTTTTCCATCATGAACCTCGCCTCTACATAGTCTCGTTGGTGGAGCAATACGGAAGATACCGGATGGCACCAAATGGGCAGGCATCGATGCATGCCTTGCACTTGATGCATTCCGCGCTCGAAAGCGCGTGCGGCTGTTTCACCTCGCCTGTGATTGCGCCGACGGGGCAGACCTTGACGCACTTCGTGCAGCCCCGGCAGGCCTGTGCGTCGATCGTCAGGCTGACGAGCGCCCCGCAGTGCCCTGTCGGGCAGTGCTTTTCGACGACGTGCGCCAGATACTCTTCCGGAAACTCCTTGATGGTGCTCACGACCGGGCTGCATGCCGTCTTGCCGAGCCCGCAGAGTGCGGTGTCCGAGATCGTGTCCGCGAGGTCGTGCAGGCGCTTGATCGTGTTCTCCGTGCCACGCCCTTCCACGATGTCGTCAAGCATCTCGAGCATGACATGCGTGCCTTCGCGGCAGGGGACGCACTTCCCGCAGGACTCGTTGTTCGTGAAATTCATGAAGAAGCGGGCGATGCTGACCATGCAGGTGTCCTCGTCCATGACGACCAGCCCGCCCGAACCGATCATGGCACCTTCTTTGGCTAGGGAGTCAAAATCGAGAGGGAGATCCATGTGGCGTTCTGTCAGACAACCGCCGGACGGCCCGCCGATCTGCACCGCCTTGAATTTCTTGCCGCCCTTCACGCCGCCGCCGATGCCGAAGACGATGTCTTTCAGCTTCGTGCCCATCGGGACTTCGATGAGTCCCGTGTTGTTGACATTGCCTGTCAAGGCGAAGGCTTTCGTACCGGGGCTGTCCACCGTCCCGACCTTCCGGTACGACTCAGCGCCATGCAGGATGATCTCCGGCACATTCGCGAAGGTCTCGACGTTGTTCAGCACGGTGGGCTTGCCAAACAGCCCCTTTTCCACCGTGCGGGGCGGCTTCACGCGCGGCATGCCGCGGTTGCCTTCGATGGAGGCGGTCAGCGCGCTGCCCTCGCCGCAGACGAAGGCACCCGCGCCCAGGTTGATGCGGATGTCGAAGGC
>JAITHG010000076.1 GCA_031280075.1 Eubacteriales Family XIII. Incertae Sedis bacterium
TATACAGCCGACGACAGCACGCGCTTCATCCCGGGGGACACGGACGAGGCAGGCTACAGGCGGCTGCTCGAGCGTCTGTTCGGCGCGGCTGCCGCCGAACAGGTTGCGGGGCGCTTCCCCGTGCAGACAGGCACATCCGCCGCCGTGCAGGCCCGCCGCGTCTTCACGGCGGCTTGTTTTGTCGTCGGCGCGCTCCGTTATGCGGATGCTTTCCGCGAGACAGGGGGCAAGGTCTATCTCTATCGATACTCCCGTGTGGAACCTGCCGATGCGGCGCAGGGGCTGGGTGCCCGGCACGGGGTGGAGCTGCGCTATGTGTTCGACAGCTTCGGTGCCTACAACAAGAAACCGACCGCAGCGCAGCGTGCGCTGTGCGATGCCATGCACGGGGCGTGGGTGCGCTTCATCAAGCAGGGCGACCCGAATGGGGCGGGGGCGGGAGCGGATGACACCGCCGCGCCGAGCGGTTATCCGCTTCCCATTTGGCACCTTTATGAAAAGGACAGCCGCCTCGCGATGGATTTCGGCGAGACTGCGGCTGCCCAGACCCCGGCAGAGACCGAGGACGCAGATTTTCTTGGAGCCTTCCCGCTTGGCTAATTGAAGAAGCGGAACACCCCTTTCACCAGTCCGAGGATGGATACATCGTTGACGATGATGGGGCTCATTTCGCTGTTCTCCGGCTGCAGGCGCACGTGTCCTTCCTCCCGGTAGTAGGTCTTGACCGTAGCCTCGCTCTCGAACCCGTCGATCATCGCGACGACGATCTCGCCGTTGTTCGCCGTCTCCTGCTGCTTCACGAGGATGAGGTCACCGTCGAAGATGCCGGCATCCACCATGCTGTCTCCGTGCACGGAGAGCATGAAGTTCGTGCCTTGGACATAGGAGGCAGGGACGGGGATGTAGTTTTCCACGTTCTCCTCCGCGAGGATAGGCGAGCCCGCCGCGATGCGCCCCACGATCGGCACGTCCACCACGTCGATGCGATCCTTCGCGACATCCCCGCCCGCCTGCGGGTTCCTGCGCAACATGAGCGCACGGGGCTTCGAGGGATCCTTCTTCAGATAGCCCTTCTGCTCCAGGCGCTCGATGTCCTTGTGCACGGTCGAAGTGGATTTGATGTTCAGCGCGGAGCAGATCTCTCGCACCGTCGGCGGATAGCCCTTGCGGCTCGTCTCACGCTGTATAAACTCAAGGATGTCCTGTTCTCTTTTCTTAAGCGGCTCCATAGCTGTACCTCCCTGCTGCGGTGAAAGATCTCTTCTATAGATCATACCACAAAGCACTTCGGATGTAAACGCCTGTTTCGGGACATTTGTTTACAGTGGAGGATCAATGCGGGGTAATATCGACCGGGGCGCACAGATGTGCTTTGCGGATGCCGACCGCCGGGCGACATTGGCCGTCGGGCGACATTGGCGGGTTTGCTGTCGTGGCCAATTGCCCGATTTGCAGTCGTGCACATTTGCTGTCGTACACATATTGACGCGCCGGATGAAATCCTCTACAATATTGCACAAGGTCAATGCACCGCACAGGGCGGGGCGGGGCTGCGGGCTTCGGCCCTGCAAAGGGAGTGCGAGACTACTGCAAACGATGCTTGCAAAGCACAATCTGACAATTCGGACTCTGCGTGACGCGCGATGCGACGACGCTGCCGACGGGCAGGTGTCGGCGATGTGAGTTGCCTTTTTTCTGTATAAACGAGCGCGCTGACAGGCGATCCTGGACACATATTGCCCTTGCTGCCCTGCCGTGACCCGGCAAGTGGGCGCACGGTTGCGACCCCGTTCCCGGATGCCGGAAAGAGAACGATACACAATGTACGAAAAAATGTCTATAGAAGAAACCCTCGCACAGACGGGGGCGGATGTCCTGCGCGGACTCAGTGCCGTCGAGGCTGCCGAGCGGCTCGCGAGGGACGGACGCAACGAGTTTGCGGAGCAGAAGCGCAAATCGCTCGCCGCCCTCTTCCTCTCCCAGCTCAACGACCCCATGATCTACATCCTCATGGCGGCAACGGTCGTCTCCCTCGTCCTGAGGGAAGTGGCGGATGCCATCATCATCGTCACCATCATCCTGCTCAACGCGGTCATCGGCGTAGTCCAGGAGAACAAGGCGGAAAAATCGCTCGAGGCGCTCAAACGCATGTCCAGCCCTTTTGCGCTGGTGCGCCGGGACGGCGGCAGTGTCGAAATCCCCGCCGCCGAACTCGTGAAGGGCGACATCGTGCTGCTCGAGGCAGGGCGTGTCGTTCCGGCAGACCTGCGGCTGATCGAGACCGTCAACCTGAAGGTCGAGGAGAGCGCCCTGACCGGGGAATCCGTCCCGGTCGAGAAGGACGCAGGCTTCCTCACACAGGAAGATGTCGGTATCGGCGACCGTCTCAACATGGCATGGCTTTCTACCGGCGTCTCCTACGGGCGAGGCGAGGGCATCGTCGTCGCGACGGGCATGGACACGGAGATGGGACGCATCGCCCGCATGCTCTCGGAGGAAAAAGAAAGCATGACTCCGCTGCAGCGCAAGCTCGCGGGGCTGGGCAAGATGCTCGGCATCCTTGCCGTCGTCATCTGTGCCGCCATCTTCGGTGTCGCCCTCCTGCAGGGGCGCGACTTCTTCGAGATGCTCCTCACAGCCATCTCCCTCGCCGTCGCCGCCATCCCTGAGGGGCTGCCTGCCGTCGTCACCATCGTCCTCGCCCTCGGCGTGCAGCGCATGGTGAAGATGAACAGCATTGTGCGCAAGCTGCCCGCCGTCGAGACGCTCGGCAGCGTCAGCATCGTCTGCTCGGACAAGACGGGGACGCTGACCCAGAACAAGATGACGGTCACGCAGGTCTGGATCCACGGCGACGGGACAGAACCTGCCGGGAACGTGGCGACCTCTGTGCGGGAGGCATTCCCCTCGAGCCCCTCGAGCCCCACACGCCTCACACGCCTCGTGGAGGGCTTCGTCCTCTGCACCGACGCGGAGGCAGACCGCGCCAAGGACATCGCCATCGGGGATCCGACCGAGCTTGCCCTGCTTTATCTGGGTGAGGATGCCGGTCTGTCCAAGCAGGCGCTCGTGGAGCGCTGCCCGCGCATCGCCGAGCAGGCTTTCGACTCCGACCGCAAGATGATGACGACGGTGCACCGCAGGCAGGGCGGCGGCATGATCGCTTATACGAAGGGGGCGATCGACCAGATCCTCGCGCGCTGCGCCTTCATCGACACGGCGGCGAGCGTCCGCCCCATCACGGACGACGACAGGCAGCGCATCATGGAGGATGCGGGTGCGATGGCGCACGAGGCTCTGCGCGTCCTGGCGCTCGCCTGCAAGGAGGACGACGCGAGCGCGGAAGAGACGGGGCTGACCTTCCTCGGCTTTGTCGGCATGATCGACCCGCCGCGCCCCGAGGCGGCCGGAGCAGTAGAGGAATTCAAAGGGGCAGGTGTCACCACGGTCATGATCACGGGCGACCATCGCGACACCGCCTTCGCCATCGCGAAG
>JAITHG010000261.1 GCA_031280075.1 Eubacteriales Family XIII. Incertae Sedis bacterium
GTATTCCTTCGAAGCGCCGCCGTGGATCTTCTGGTTGACCTCCGACACGAGTTCGAAGATGGCCGCGACCGCATCTGCTGTGTTCAGATCGTCGTCCATCGCTGCGACAAACCGCTCGCGGTGCTTCGTCAGCCCTGCAAGCGAGGCGCGTTCGGCATCGTCCATCCCGTCCTTGCCGCTCTGGGCAAGATGCCGCAGGGTCTGTTTCGCGTTCTGCATCCGCGCCAGCCCCGCCTGCGCCTGATCCATGAGCTCCTGCGAGAAGTTGATGGGGTTTCTGTAGTGCCCCGCAAGCAGGAAGAAGCGGATCACCTCACCGCTGTAGTCCTTCAGGATGTCGTGCACCGTAAAGAAGTTCCCCTTTGACTTGGACATCTTCTCCTTGTCGATCGTGATGTAGCCATTGTGCATCCAGTACCGCGCGAAGGGTGCCCCGTTCGCCGCCTCCGACTGCGCAATCTCGTTTTCGTGGTGTGGGAAGGTCAGATCCTGCCCGCCCGCGTGGATGTCGATCGTCTCCCCGAGGTAACGTTTCGACATGGCGCTGCACTCGATGTGCCAGCCGGGTCTGCCCATGCCCCAAGGGGATGCCCAGGCAAGCTCGCCCTCCTCCTTGCGCCGCTTCCAGAGCGCGAAGTCGAGCGGGTCGTCCTTGTGCTCGTTCACGTCCACGCGCGCACCGGAGGAGAGTTCGTCAATGTTCTGCCCTGACAGCTTGCCGTATCCGTCGAAAGTCCTCGTGCGAAAGTACACGTCTCCATCCAGCTCGTAGGCGTGTCCCTTGTCCACAAGCGTCTGGACGAAACGGATGAGGCCATCCATGTTTTCCGTGACCTTCGGGTGGACGCTCGCGTGCCGGATGTTCAGTGCTGCTGCATCCTTGAAGTATTCTCCGATGTATTTCTCGCTGACTTCCGATGCGCTCACGCCGTCCTCCTTGGCCTTCGCGATGATCTTGTCGTCCACGTCCGTGAAGTTCTGGACGAAGCGCACGCCCATGCCTCGGTACTCAAGGTAGCGGCGCAGCGTGTCGAAGACGACGAAGGGGCGGGCGTTCCCTATGTGGAAATAGTTGTAGACGGTCGGTCCACAGACGTAGATCTTCACCTCGCCTGCTTCGATGGGAACAAGCTCTTCCTTCTGCCGTGTCAGCGTGTTGTATACCTTCATTTGTTTCCTTCCGAATCATGCGGATCTTGCCGCGTCACTGTCTTGTATCTGTACCTGTTTCTATCCTGTAGCCTTTTCACGGTCTTGTAAGCAGGCAATTGGCAGGCAATAAAAAAGGGCTGTCGTGCCCTAAGATTATACCCCATTTCACCGTCCTGCCACAACGCCGAGCGGCAGTGGGCATTCAGTTGCTGCCCACTGCGTCTTCCGGGTGCTCCGTCGTCCCGACGATCATGGTCTGGCGCTTTGGCTTTTTCAGCGTCTTTGCGGCGAGTTTCACGCGTCCTGTCTCCTCGCCGTTGACCTTTGTGATCTCATAGGTCACTTCGCGCGAGCCGTTTTCGCCCGCCTTCGTGATCTTCGTCTCGCCCTTGTATAGTTCATCCGTCTGGATCTTCTTCGTCTTGAAGGGGATGTCTTCGACTACTGTCACCTCTTCGAAGGTCTTGAGGTGTACGTGCTGGACGAGCTTCGTCATCTTGATGATGTCGCCCGTGTGGATGTTTTCGATGTCGAGACCCGGGTTGGCTGCCTGGATGTCCTCAATGTTCTTGTTCAGCTTCTGGGAGATGCCCCAGAGCGTGTCGCCTGTCTCGACTGTGTAGGTCTCGATCTCTTGGTCGCTGCCGAGCAGGGCGGCGAATGCCGCATCCGTGCCGACGAGGTTGTCCAGCCCGACCGCTGCGCTTTGGATCTGCACGTCCTCAACCCACTCGTGCTTGATGGAGGCATCGCTCGCATAACTCATGACGATGCTTTCCATCACGAAGTCTGCATCGGCCTCGGTCGCGACGCAGGCGAACGTCTTTCCGTCCACCGTGATGGCGTAGGCGCTGGCGATGACGGCATCGGAGTTCAAAAGCTGGCTCTTCAGCTGATCTTTGTCGATGTGCTCGACAGCATCCCCGCTTGCGTTGGGTGCCACGGCAAAGTTGATCTTCTCATCGTCGATGATGATCTCCGCGTCGGAATTCTCTTCGGATATTTCTTCACGCACCGTGTTGACGAGTTTTGTGAATTCATCTTTGTTGTTGACGTATCCAAGGTTGTGGCCGCCGATCGTCACGTCTACAGGCTGCGCGCTGATCACGAAGAAAGCGACCAACGAGATGGCGAGGACACCGGTCGCGCCGCTGGAGATGGCGATCCAGGTGCGCCTTCGCATGTGCTTCACGCGGGTAAGGAGACCGTTCACTGCGATCACCACCCCGCCCGGAATGCTTGGCTTCGGGATGGATGGCCTCAGGATGGATGGCTTCCGCAGGGAGGCTGCCCAAGTCCTCAGGGCGGCGAATGCGGTGATGGGCAGGCTTCCGACCTTTCGGATCGCCACGAAGATGAAGTAGCCGACCAGGTAGAGCGATTCGCCTATGAGCAGAAGCCGCTCCGGCGAGACGTGCTTTCCGAGAAAGGTGGATGCGCCACCGGACAAGGTGCCCAAGATGCCTTTCAGCAGAGCGGTCAACGCGCGTCTGGCCTGCGCGGTATGATCCACGAGGAATGTGGAGGCAGCAGCGATGGCGGCACGGAGTGCGGCGGCACTGTCAGCCTCGTCCTCCTCCACGTCAAAGATTGCGGACAGCTTCTCGTCGATCTCCGCCAGACGCTGTTCTTCCTGCTCCTGATCCACCGTCATGAATATGTTCTTGCCGGAAACGGCATCGATCTTGTTGTACAACGCATCTGCTGGCGGCTTTTGCGCACGCGTTTCGGTGCATGCTTCCTCCACCGCCTTGATGTCTTTATCCATAAAACAGAACCTCCTGTCTGTGTCATTTTAAATGTAGTGAAAAAGCTGGTCAACGCCAAGTGGACATTGTTCAGAAGCGCATCAAGAATCTTTAGGTTTGGCACATCCCAGTCCGCTTCATTTTCACGGAAATGTCATCCAATTGTATGCGTTCTGTAAGATGCAAAACCCCGCAGACGGTGTGTCTGCGGGGTTTCTTGGTCGAGGTGACTGGATTTGAACCAGCGGCCCCTACGTCCCGAACGTAGTACTCTACCAAACTGAGCTACACCTCGATCCGCGCGTTGGCGCGACCAATATTATACCAAAAAAAACTAGGGTTGCGCAATAGAAAATTATTGAGACGCATTCCCGCCCCCGCCCTTGCCCGTCCGCGCGGCTGCACTGCCCAGGAAGACGATCAGGAACACGCCCATGCACGCAGAGGCGAAGAGGAAGGTAGGCCGGACACCGAAGATCTCAAACAGGAAGCCTACGAGGATGGCACCGATGCCGATGCCGATGTCGTAAAAATTGAAGTAGAGGGCGGAGGCCACGCTGCGCCGCTCCGCCCCGACGCGCGAGATGCACCAGGTCTGCATGGCGGGCAGCAGCGCCCCCATGCCGATGCCGGAGAAGAAGCCCGCGAGGAGCAGCACGCCGATGTTGTCCGCCGTGGACATGATGGCATAGGCGATCAGCCAGCTGATGCCGCCGGGCAGGATGCTCCAGGCAGGTCCGTGCCTGTCGAACAGCCTGCCCGTCCAGAACT
>JAITHG010000084.1 GCA_031280075.1 Eubacteriales Family XIII. Incertae Sedis bacterium
GCGCACGAAGGGCTGAAGGCGCAGCTCCTTTCGTTTGTGGCGGACGGCAGGCGCATCGCCGCCATCTGCGCCGCACCCGCCTTCGCCCTCGGGCAGGCTGGCATCCTGCGCGGGCGGAAGGCGACCTGCTACCCCGGCCTCGAGAGCAAGATGGAAGGGGTGAAGTACACGCCCGGCGAGGTCGTGCAGGACGGCAACCTCATCACGTCGCGCGGTCCTGCCACCGCCATGGTCTTCGCCCTCGCCCTCATCGAGGAACTGTGCGGGGCGGAGAAGCGCGGGCAGATCGCCGCCGATCTGCTGTACGTAGGGTAGGCGCGCGGATGGCGAGGACGGTGGAAACTGTGGGAGCGGAAAAGAACGCAAAGAGCGCAAAGGACGCAAAGGACGCGAAGAGCACAAAGCCAACAGGAGATGCGAAGACTGCGGACGGCTTCCGCGTGGAGAGGGACACCATGGGCGAAGTCCTAGTGCCTGCCGGACGGCTCTGGGGGGCACAGACACAGCGCAGCCTGGAGAACTTCCGCATCGGCACGGAGCGGATGCCCCTCGAGGTCATCCACGCCTTCGGGCTGCTGAAGCAGGCTGCGGCGCTGGTGAACGCCGAGCTGGGCGTGCTGGAGGAAGACAAGGCGCAGTCCATCGCGGCGGCGGCGGCTCGCGTGGCAGCGGGGGAGCTGGACGCAGAGTTTCCCTTGGTCGTCTGGCAGACGGGCAGCGGCACGCAGACGAACATGAATGTCAACGAGGTCATCGCGCGTTTGACGGGGCTACACCCGAACGACGACGTGAACCGCGGGCAAAGCTCCAACGACACGTTCCCGACCGCCATGCACATCGCGGCGGCGCGGGAGACGGAGGAGACCCTGCTCCCTGCTTTGGAAGGGCTGCGCCAGACGTTTGCCGGTCTTTCGGAGCGCTACATGGGCGTGGTCAAGATCGGGCGGACACACCTGCAGGATGCCACGCCGCTTCGGCTCGGCTGCGAGATCGGCGCGTGGGCGACCATGCTCGGCGAGGCAGGCGGGATGATCCAGGCGGCGCTGGCACCGGTGCGCAGGCTTGCCCTAGGCGGCACGGCGGTCGGCTCGGGGCTGAACACGCACCCGGGCTTCGCGGCACTCGCGGCGGAGAAGATCGCGTCGCTCTCCGGGCTTCCCTTTGAGACGGCACCTGACAAGTACCACGCGCTGACGAGCCGGGATGCCCTCGCAAACCTGCACGGCGCGCTGAAGGCGCTCGCGGCAAACCTGCTGAAGATCGCGGGAGACGTGCGCCTGCTCGCCTCAGGACCGCGCTGCGGCATTGGAGAGCTCGTCATCCCTGAGAACGAGCCGGGCAGCTCCATCATGCCCGGCAAGGTCAACCCGACGCAGTGCGAGGCGCTGTCCATGGTCTGCGCACAGGTCATGGGCAACGACGTGACGGTGGGCATCGCCGCCTCACAGGGGCATTTCCAGCTCAACGTGTACATGCCCGTCCTCGCCTACAACGTGCTGCAGTCGCTGCGCCTGCTCGCAGATGCCATGCGCTCCTTCGACGAAAACTGCGCGCGCGGCATCCGCCCCGACGAGGCGCGCATCCGCGAAAACCTGGAACGGTCGCTCATGCTCGTCACCGCGCTCAGCCCGAAGATCGGCTATGAGAAGGCGGCAGCCGTCGCAAAGCACGCGCACGCAAACGGCATCGGGCTGCGCGAAGCAGCCGTCGCCACGGGCGCGTGCAGCGAGGCACAGTTCGACGAGTGGGTGAAGCCGGAGGCTATGGTGTAGGGGGGAGACAGGAAGCAATCAATGGCAAAGGTAAAGGTAAACGGGAATACTGCTGACATCGGCTTTGAAAAACAGATATGGGAGGCTGCAGATATCCTGCGCGGCAATATGGACGCGTCAGAGTACAAGCACGTCGTTCTTGGTCTCATCTTTCTAAAATACCTGTCTGACAAATTCGAGGAGCGCTATCGTGAACTCGTGGACGAGGGCGACGGCTTTGAAGAAGACAGGGACGAATACGCCGTAGACAACATCTTTTTTGTCCCGCCGGAAGCTCGCTGGTCCGTAATTGCTGCAGTCGCCCATGAGCCGGAAATAGGCACTGTGATTGATACAGCCATGGAGTCAATCGAACGTGAGAATAAACGATTGAAAGATATTCTTCCGAAAAACTATACACGTGGGGAATTGGATAAACGACGACTTGGGAACGTAGTGGATCTCTTTACAAACATCAGGATGATCGAACACGGTGATGACAAGGACATCCTTGGTCGCACTTATGAATATTGCCTTTCTAAATTTGCCGAACAGGAAGGCAAGCGTGCCGGAGAATTCTACACACCTGGCTGCGTGGTAAGGACTTTGGTCGAAGTGCTGCAACCTTTTCAAGGCAGAATCTACGACCCTTGTTGTGGATCGGGAGGCATGTTTGTTCAAAGCGCAGAGTTTCTCAACAATCATGCTGGTAATATTGGAAATCTGTCTATCTATGGACAAGATTCAAACCCTACGACGC
>JAITHG010000085.1 GCA_031280075.1 Eubacteriales Family XIII. Incertae Sedis bacterium
GGCTTCGACTTCAAGAGAAGGGATGGCTGGGCACACCGACTCCTTTGTGGAGCGACTGCGCGCCTGCCTTCAGGCCGACGAGTGCGGCGTATTTCGCCTGCCGCCGGCGGCCGGTGCCAATTCTTTGCTGGAACTGTCGCGTGAAGAAATGCGGGACTTCCTCATCCATGCAGCCACCGCTGCGCATGCTGCGTGCATCATCCTAGACTGCGGCTGCACGCAGCTTTCGGGGGCGCTGCCCATCGAAGCCGACACGCGCATCGCGGTCGCGCATGCGGATGGAGGGAAGAGTGGCGGTGACCCGGTACGCATGCGCACCCTCGTGGGCGTACAGAAGGACGGCAAAGCGGATGCTTTTGTGGACACCGGAACCGATACCAATGCCAATACCAATGCCAATACCGCTACCGATGCCAATACCGATATCTACGCAGACACCGCCGGGGGGCATAAAATCCTGCTTGTCGTTAACCGTAACAATTTTGATGTCATGGCAGAAGACACAGACGAGCCGTCGGCAAAAAGCGCCGTCTGGATAGAGGACGATCCGCACAGCTTCGAATCCGTGGACGGGCGCATAGACATTCTCTTGTCAGGCGCGTTCGGCACGGGGATTCGCACGCTGGCAGACAGGCTCGAAACGATCGGTGTGAAAGGCGGAGCGAAGGCTGATGAAGATGCGACAGAACTTTGAAAGAAAGCTGGCAGAAGAACTGCGGCAGTCCATCCGCGCGGAGGCGGGCGATGTGGATGACACACGGGTGCGCGCCATCCTGAAGGAAAAAGTGCTGCGGGGGACAGCGTATGCAGGTCTTCCGCTGCGCGAGCGGATGCGCATTGCCGAGACCGCCTTCAACCGCACGCGCCGCGATCTGTCCATCCTGCAGCCGGCGGCAGACGACCCCGCCGTATCCGAAATCATGGTGAACGGCAAAGATGACATCTTCGTCGAGCGCGGCGGGCGCGTGGAGCGGCTAGACGCACGCTTTGAGAGCACCGAGGAGCTCGAGGAGGTCATCCGCCGCATCGCGGCGAGGATCCACCGCGAAATCAACGAGCTGTCGCCTATCTTAGACGCACGGCTAGAGGACGGCAGCCGCGTCAACGCCGTGAGCAAGAACATCGCGCTGAACGGCCCCATCCTGACCATCCGCCGCTTCCCCGTCTCCCGCATCACGATGCGCGAGCTGCTCGCATACCAAACGATCACGCAGGAGGCGGCAGACTTCCTCGCCGTCCTCGTCAAGGCGGCGTACAACATCTTCATCAGCGGCGGCACGAGCTCGGGCAAGACGACCTTCCTGAATTCGCTCGCGGGTTTCATCCCGGGGCATGAGCGCATCATCACCATCGAGGACTCCGCCGAGCTGCAGATCGACGGGATCGACAACCTCGTCCGGCTCGAGTGCCGCAACGCCAACGCGCAGGACAAGGGCGAAGTGAACATGCAGCAGCTCATCCGGTCGAGCCTGCGCATGCGCCCCAACCGCATTATCGTCGGAGAAGTCCGCGGCAAGGAGGTCGTGGACATGATCCAGGCGATGAACACGGGGCACGACGGCAGCCTGAGCACCGGGCACGGCAACAGCCCGCGCGGCATGCTCTACCGCCTGGAAGCGATGTTCCTCCAAGCGGCGGACTTCCCAGTCCAGGCCGTTCGCAGACAGATCCTGGAGGGCATCGACCTCATCGTGCACCTCGGCAGGCTCCCGGACGGGACACGCCGGGTGCTTGAGATCGCAGAACTGTCCGGGATCCAGGACGGCGAGATCGCCCTCAACACGCTCTTTGCCTTCGACAGCAGCGAGGGGAGGCTGCAGCGCACGGGCAACGGGCTTGGCAACCGATACAAACTGGAAGTGAAAGGGCTGAATGTAGAATGATAAAAAAGAAAAAGCTGGCAAACACCCTGTCCTCCGCAGGCACGCCCGAACCCCTGACGGACTATCGCGATTACAGCCTGAACGGCAGGGAACTGCGGCGCTGGTACGCCATGGGCTGCCCCGCCATGGCCGCCCTCGGTTTCCTGTTCTACCACAGCCCGATCATGGCAGCCGTGTTTGCCCTGCTCCCCATCCCCTCGCGCAGGTTCTACGCCGCGCACCTCGGGGCAAAGCGCAGGGAGCAACTCGCCATGCAGTTCAAGGACATGCTGGCATCCCTGTCCGCGTCGTTCATGACGGGACGGCTCATGACGGAGGCGCTCACGGAGGCGGAGGAAAACCTCGGTCTGGCATACGGGGCACACGAACCCATCATGACAGAGCTGCGCCTGATCAACCAGCGGCTCGGCGCAGGGCGTGAGAGCGAAAAAACCGTTCTCTTCGACTTTGCAGACCGCAGTGCGGATCAGGACATCGCAGGCTTCATGGATGTCTACTTCACCTGCTTGCAGACCGGGGCGGATCAGATCCGCGCCGTGTCCCGTGCCTCGGAACTGATTCTCGAAAAGCTGCAGGCTCGGCATGAAATGCGTACGCTGACCGCACAAAAACGCCTTGAGGGCAAGCTGCTCGCCGTCATGCCGCCGCTCATTCTGGCATTCCTGAGCGTCGCTTCGCCCGACTACATCGCCCCGCTTTACGGAAACGCGGCGGGTGCCCTCGTGATGAGCCTGAGCCTGCTGACGATGGGCATCGCCTTCTACTGGAGTACGAAGATCATGGATGTGAGGCTGTAAACATGGGAAAGAAGTTTTCAAATCAGGCAATCGGCATCCGCGTGACGGGTATCCTGCCGGGGCGGGTGGTCGGCAGCCCGGACGAGATGAAGCAGATCTTCCGCGCGGCCAGCCTGAGCGCCGAAGCAGAGCCTGTCATTGCAAAGGCGCGGGCACAGACAGGCCTGCTCTACCTGCTGCTGCTGCTCGCCCTCCTGCTCACAGCGGTGAGCGGCCTGTCCTCCCTCGGAGAGCAGGCAGACGTTGGCGATGTGGCACGCGCGCCGAGCGGCGGGAAGGCGAAGTACCTGGAGACCGATGTGGAAGCGGGATACGGAGGGGCATCCGTCAAGAAGCGCACGAGCATCGCAGTCCGCGCACAGCCGATGACAGCCGAAGAGGCCGAAGCTGCCATGCGAGTCATTCTGAAGCGGCTGCCCAAGAGCATCCGTGGAGAGAACGCCAGCATCCGTGCCGTCACTTCCGACCTTACCCTGCCGGGGGAGGACGGGGACAGCGGGGCAGAGATCGCCTGGGAAAGCGACCGGGAAGAAGTCATCTCTTCGGAAGGCAATGTCAACTTCATCGCGGGCAAGCCCGGGGACGAAGTCCTCCTGACCGCGCACATCCGTCTGGCGGACATCCTCGAGACCCTGCGCATCCGCGTGCGGCTCGGGGTGCCGCCGAAGGAACACGACTTCACCCGCGACCTAGAAGGGAAGCTGGATGCCTTGATCGGCAGCCTGAACATGAGCACGGAAGGAAGGGCGCTGAAACTGCCGGAGCGCACGGAGGACGGCGTGTCGCTCATCTGGCGCACACCGGCAGACCGAAGCGTCCTGTTTGCGCTGGCGTTGCTCGCGGTGTTCGGGCTCTTCATCTACCGGGGGCGTTATTCCGTGGTGCGGAAGGCAGTACGCGAACTGCGGGAGGGCATGAAGCGCGACTTTCCGGACTTCATCGCAAAGCTGCTGCTCATGCTGAACGCGGGGCTCGTCGTCACTTCGGCGGTCGCCCGAATAGCCGACGACTATCGGCAGCGGAGGCGCAAAGGGGAGGAACGCCACTTCTACGAAGAGCTGCTCGCGATGGACACGCGCATGCGCGCTGCAGGCACGTCGCTCGTAGCGGAGTTTGCGGACATGGCGGTGCGCAGCGGGCAGCGCGAGATCATGCGCTTCAGTTCCATCCTCTCAGACAACATAGACAAGGGCAGTGCGCTCGCCGACAAGCTGGCACAGGAGGAGCAGGCGCTTAGGCTCCTGCGCCGCAAGGCTGCCGAAGAACACGCACACATCGCGGAGACGAAGCTGACTTTCCCGATGGCACTCGAACTGCTCGCCGTCATCTTCATCACAGCGGCACCTGCGGTCATGCAGATGGGGGCGTGAAACCAGATGGTCACTGCCGTCCCTGCCGCCACCCGGCAGGAGGCGTGAGAATATTGCTCCGGCAGCTAAACATTGGACGGCGCGACTGTCCAAGGTTTAGCTGTCGGAGCAATGAATAAATCAAAGCTATAGTATTGGATCGAAAGGAAACAAGAAATGAGAAGAATTGTAGACAGGGCAGCCCGGGTTGTGACAAACCGAATGGGAATGGAACTCATCCAGGTGGCGATGCTGATCGCGATCGCCGTCGTCATCGGGCTGATCTTCCACAAGCAGATCGGCGAGTTCATCACGAGCATCTTTGAGTCCCTGCGTGCCGATGATTTCAAGAAGTCGTTCTGAAGGCAGTCGCCCCGGCCTGCTTCGCCCGCTTGCGGGGCAGGCGGGTTCGGCGATGGTCGAGGGCGCCATCTACATGCCGCTCGTCATCCTGTGCGTGGCGTTCACATGCCTCATGCTCATCCATTACTATACGGCCAGCGTCCTGACGGCGCACGTGCATATGGAGGCGCGACGGCAGGCCGGGGAGAAGGGCGGAAAGGTGCTCTTCGAAATCGAACGCAGGGGTGGCACCGACCGCTACCGCAAGCATGCAGAAAGCCAGCCGGTGTCTATCTCGGACGAGAAAGTGCGCGGCCGGGATGCAGTATGGGCCACCGCGCGACTGACCTTCCTCGGCGGCAGGCTGGTGGGCAGCAAGTCCATCCGGAGGGAGTTCTCCGCGCGCGCATTCCAGCTGGACGAAGAGAAACTCGTCCGAGTGCGGGAGGCGCTTGACGGATGAGGGGCGCGACATGGAAGCGCATCCCGGCGCGAGGGGGAAGTGTGGCCGTCTTCCTGACCATCTCGTTTGCCGTCGTGATGCTGCTTGCCGCCTGCCTGTTTGCCGCCACGCAGGCAGCCGCAGGCAAGAGCTGCGCGGATGCCGCCTATCGGTTGGCGGGCAGGTCTGTTCTGTCAACCTACGACCGGGAGCTGCTGGATCGCTATGGGCTGCTCGCCTTCAAGGGCGAAGAGAGAGGCATCGCGCGGGACATAGCCTTCTACGCAAATGCAGGTCTCCTGCGGGACAACCGTCTGCGTTACCCCCTCCTGGTGAACATGGAGAAGAGGGCACGCTTCTTCGACATGGAGGTTGACGATAATGAGATTGAGGTAAATCTAAAAGGGTTTTCCATCATGGATGCCGATCGTTTCGAGGCACAGGTAAAGGAAGCGGCACTGGGCAGGTTCTTAGAGAAAAAACGCAACAGCCGCACGCAGAAGAAGACGGGCAGCAAGACGGATGGTGTAGGTGACAAGCCAAAGGAGGGCGAACGGACGCTGCGCAACCGCTCCGTGCTCGAGAGCTTGCCTTCAAAGGGCATGGACGGATTCTCCCTGCCGCAGATCAGACTGTCTGACCTGCCTTCGCTGCCGGAAATCGCGAGCGAAGTGGGCACGCGTGCTCTTACGGATCTCTATATCACGTCTGTGTTCGGACGTGCCTACGACGGCCATGTCGAGGAGGACAGTTTTTTCGACACCGAGGTCGAATATATCATCGCCGGCAAGAAGAGCGATGCCGG
>JAITHG010000087.1 GCA_031280075.1 Eubacteriales Family XIII. Incertae Sedis bacterium
ATGGCGCGCACCAGCTCGGTGCGCCCTGCCCCGACAAGACCGGCGAAGCCGATGACCTCCCCCTTTCGCAAGGTGAAGCTCACGTCGTGCACCTTGTCCGTCACGAGACCTTCCACTTCCAGCAGCGTCTCGCCGTAGTCCTCGCTGCGTTGCAGCCCGGCGTAGGTGTCCCCGATGTCCCTGCCCACCATCGCGCGGATGAGATCCGGCTCATCCACCTGGCCGATGGGGAAGCAGCCCGTTTTCCGTCCGTCCTTCAGTACGACGACATCGTCCGCGATCTGGAAGATCTCGGCAAGCCGATGCGATACGTACAGGATGACTTTGCCCTGCTCCTTCATCTGACCGATCAGCCGGAACAGGATGGAGATCTCGGCATCCGCAAGGCTCGCAGTCGGCTCGTCAAAGGCGATGACGGGGGTATCGCGCCGGTATGCCTTCACGATCTCGACCATCTGCTGATATGCGACAGGAAGCCTGCCCACCGGGGTGCGGGCATCGATCGGCAGTTCAAACTGGTCGATCGCTTCCTGTGCCTCCCGGCGCAGCCTCGCATAGTCGATCAGACCGAGCCGCCCCTTGGGCAGACCGCCCGCAAATATGTTCTCCATGACGCTCATGGCAGGGATGACCTGCCGCTCTTGATAGATCACGCTCATGCCCGCGCGGATCGCGGCATGGGGCGTAGAATAGTCGCAGACAGCCCCATCCAGCGTGATCGTCCCGGCATCCGCGCGCAGGTCGCCGGCCATGATCTTCAACAAGGTGGACTTTCCAGCCCCGTTTTCGCCGAGCAGTGCGAGCACCTTGCCGCCATCCGCGCGAAAACTCACGCCGTCCAGCGCTTTTACACCAGGAAAGGACTTGCTGATATCAGAAAAAACCAGACTATGCGCCATACCAAGCCACCTCATTCTCTCTTCAAACACCTTGGTGGAATGGATATTGTATAACACATAGTCCGGTAGTGTGTCAACCGATTTTTGGTTATTGTCTGTTTATTGCAACTACTTCAATTGCTGCGTTTTTTTGCTTCTGTCCTTGTTGCGCCCCCTCCCTGTCACTGCGCGAAGGGGTTGGCAAATGGGTCGTAGCCGTAGCCGCCGTTCCCGTTGCTGCCGGGCTGTTGCGGCATATTGCCCGGTACTTCCTGCTGCTCCTGCGCGTATGCATCGCTCTGGCTGGCGAGCTTGACCTTCACGGTTCTCTCCTTGCCATCCCGCAGGTAGGTGATGGTCGCGGTGTCGTTTGCCTTGTAGTCGAGGAGGCACTTAATGAGGGCAGCGCTCGTCCCGATGTCCTTGTCCCCCACTTTCGTGATGATGTCCTTTACCACAAGACCTGCCGTCTCCGCAGGGCCGCCGGGGCTGACCGCCGTGATCATCGCACCCTTTACGTCCGAAGGCAGGTTCAGACTGGGGTACTGCTCGGCGACGGTTGCCGCGTCCATCGCGCTGATCCCCAGATAGACTCGCTCGAAGCTCCCGTCCTTGATGACGCTTTCGATAATGGGCTTGGCCGTGTTGATGGGGATCGCGAAGCCCATGCCTTCCGCCTGCGCCTTCGCCGTGTTGACACCGATGACCTGCCCTTCGCTGTTGAGGAGCGGGCCTCCACTGTTTCCCGAATTGATGGCAGCATCGACCTGGATCAGCCCCTCCATGCGCGACTCCCGCGAACCGTCAGAGGCTGTGATGCTGCGATCCAGCCCACTGATGACACCCTGCGTGATGCTGCTGTTGAAATCGAGTCCCAAGGGGTTTCCGATGGCTGCCACGTATTGCCCAAGCCGCAGCTTGGACGAGTCGGCGAGTTCGACAGGCTTCAGCGACAGTCCCTTCGGATCGATCTTTACGATGGCGAGATCGAGATCCGAATCGTTCCAGAGCACCTTCCCTTCGACCGTAGCGCCATCTGAGAGCAGTACGGCGATCACATCGTAAGTGCCGTCGAGGACGACGTGGCTGTTTGTCAGGATGTAGCCCGATTTGTCGATGATCATGCCCGTGCCTACGCCGCCGCGTTCCTGCGGGCCCGTGCTCCATCCGAAGAAGTTCTGGCCTTCCTCCGTCACCGTCGTGGTGATGCCGACTACGCTGGCCAGCACCTTCTCAGCTACTGCCTCCGTCGTTCCCAGCTTGTCTGTCGGGTTGATGGTCAGCCCTGTGGCCGCCAAAGCTGACTCCATTGCTGCCGTCTGCTTCGCTGCAAACCGGGCGCCGAGAAGACCTCCCGCCAAGGTCGACAGCATCATGGCGACGATCACGGCAACGACCAGGATCAAGAACTGCGTCCTCCGAAGCCCGAGGATTGTTCCATTCGTAGTACCCGCTCCGCCGCTCCCGTACGATGCCCTCGCGGTCGTATCCTGCCGGTCATTGCTGCCATTGTCGCCGTAGCTGCCGTAGCGACCATAGCTGCCATAGGAAGCGCGCGATGCCCCGCCTTCGGTGCTCCCGGCATCATATGCCCCACCACGGGCACCGCTGTACTGCCCGCCCGATGTGTGCTGCACCACGGGATAGCTTCTGTCGTCAAAGGGGTTGACCGGAGGCGTTGTCCTCTCGTACTGCCCGCTTGTCCAGTCGTACCGATAGCCGTTGATTTCGCCCCGATAGCTTTGGGGCGGCGCCGTGCCTTCACGATCCTCCCTTCCATGCAGGTCGCGAGGGGCTGTATCGTCACGATACCCGTTGATCTCGCCGAAATACCCTTTGCCATAATCGTCCATGTATGTCCCTCCTTTGATGCCGTCCTTCTGTCCGTCCTATGCACCCATCATAGGGCAGCCCGCTTAAATGCAGCTTAAAGCCCACAAGAACTCTCCATCCCGTGCATTTCCTACTTGGTATTATAGTATAAAAGCAAGACAAATGGAAAAAAACGACGGCGGGTATGCCCCGCCGCCGAATGTTACGCAATGCCTTTGGATCGCTGCCCTATGCCTGGGCGAGCAGCTTATAGCTGTCAAGCCGTTCCTTTGCATCCTCCTCAGCAGCAGCGTACAGCGTCTCTGCCACATCGGGGAACTCCTTGGAGAGGGACGAGTAGCGCACCTGATCCAGGATGAAGTCGCGGAAGCTGCTTGTCGGCTCCTTGGAGTCGAGCGTGAACGGGTTTTCGCCTGCCGCCTTCTTCGTGGGATCGAAGCGGAACAGGTGCCAGTAGCCCGACGCGACGGCATCCTTGATGTTCTCCTGTGTCTTGCCCATGCCTGCCTTCAGCCCGTGGTTGATGCAGGGCGCATAGCAGATGATGAGGGAGGGGCCGTCAAATGCCTCCGCCTCGAGGATCGCCTTCATGAACTGGTTCTTGTCCGCGCCCATGCCGACCTGCGCCACGTAGACGTAGCCGTAGGAGATCGCCATCATGCCGAGATCCTTCTTCTTGATGCGCTTACCCGAGGCGGCGAACTTCGCGATGGCGGCCTCCGGTGTCGCCTTCGAGCTCTGTCCGCCCGTCTTGGAGTATACTTCCGTGTCGAAGACGAGCACGTTCACGTCCTCGCCGGAAGCGAGCACGTGGTCGAGCCCGCCAGAGCCGATGTCGTAGGCCCAACCGTCGCCGCCGAGCGCCCAGACCGACTTCTTCACGAGGAAGTCACGGCGCGCATCGATCTCGGCGAT
>JAITHG010000102.1 GCA_031280075.1 Eubacteriales Family XIII. Incertae Sedis bacterium
GTATTGCGAGGCTTTGCAACGCAGCAGGACGGTGTGCTGGACGGCGCGACTGTCCAAGGTTTAGCTGTCGGAGCAATAAAATGGAAGGAGACAATTCAAATGTCATTGATCAACAAAGCAGTCAGCGAATTCACCGTGCAGTCCTATCATGAGGGCGAGTTCAAACCGGTCTCCCGGAAGGACATTCTCGGCAAGTGGTCGGTGTTCTTCTTCTACCCGGCGGACTTCACGTTTGTCTGCCCCACCGAGCTGGAGGATCTCGCGAACAAATACGCCGAGTTTCAGTCCATCGGCTGTGAAATCTACAGCGTCTCGTGCGACACGCACTTCGTTCACAAGGCATGGCACGACACGTCCGACCGCATCAAGAAGATCGGCTATCCCATGCTGGCGGATCCGACCGCAGCGCTTGCAAAGGACTTCGACGTGCTCATCGAGGCTTCGGGGCTTGCCGAGCGCGGCACGTTCATCGTCAACCCGGAGGGCAATATCGCCGCCTACGAAGTCAGCGCGGGCAACGTAGGCCGCAATGCGGATGAGCTTCTGCGCAAGGTGCAGGCTCTGCAGTTTGTGGCAGCGCACGGGGACGAGGTCTGTCCTGCCAAGTGGCAGCCCGGTGCCGAGACCCTGAAGCCGAGCCTCGACCTTGTAGGTGTGCTGTGACAGGCGCAGCGGACAATTTCTACGATGTCATCGTGGTGGGCGGTGGACCTGCGGGTCTCACCGCCGCTCTGTACCTCGCCCGGGCGCGTTACCGGGTGCTGGTTCTGGAACAGGAAACGTTCGGCGGGCAGATCACGATCACAGAGGAGGTCGTGAATTATCCGGGCATCGTGCGCGCGAGCGGCGAGTCCATCACGGCGGGCATGCGCCGCCAAGCGGAATCCTTCGGGGCAGAGTTGCTGCTGGCAGAGGTGAAGGGGCTGTCGCTGGACGGCGATGTCAAGAGCGTGCGCACCAGCCGGGGGGATTTTGAATCCTTCGGCGTGGTGATCGCCACCGGGGCGCACCCACGCAAGATCGGCTTCCCCGGAGAGGAGGAATTCCAGGGGCGCGGCGTGGCTTACTGTGCCACTTGCGACGGCGAGTTCTTCACCGGGCTGGACGTGTTTGTCGTCGGAGGCAGCTTCGCGGCGGCAGAGGAGGCGGTTTTCCTCACGAAGTTTGCGCGGAAGGTGCACATGCTGGTGCGCCGGGCGGAGCTCACCTGTGCACGGCAGGTGGCAGACGCGGCGCTGAACCATCCCAAAATCGAAGTACATTTCAATTCTGTTTTGGAAGGGCTCAGCGGCGGCGCAACGCCGGACAGGGCGAGAATCAAAAACACGGCGACCGGCGAAGTCTGGGAGTACAGCCCCCCGGCCGGGGAGCGCTTCGGCGTGTTCGTCTTCGCGGGTTACGTGCCTTCCACCGGGCTGGTGCAGGGGGCGCTTGCCTTGGATCCGGACGGCTACATCCTCACGGACGAAAACCGCCGGACTGACATCGCGGGGGTCTACGCCGCCGGGGACGTGTGCGTGAAGAACCTGCGCCAGATGGTCACGGCGGCGGCGGATGGCGCGATCGCAGCCACTGAGCTGGAGAAGCACTGCTACGCCATGCAGGAAAAGACGGGCAGGGTGCCCAGAGCGCCGGAGGCAACGGCAGCCACGCCACCGCCGGACGGCGCGGCACAGGGTGCAGCGCCGGGACAGGTGCAAGGGGCAGAACAGGCGCAAGGGCAGGAGGGCTTTTTCAGCGCGGAGATCCGCGCCCAGCTCCAGACACTCTTCGGAAAGATGCAGCAGCCGCTGGTTCTGAAGGCGGCGCTGGACGACCGTGAAGTGTCCGGCGAGTTGCGGGGCTTCCTCTCCGAGCTGACGGGTATGACCGACAAACTCAGTTGGATCGAGCTCACACCCGCGCCGACACCTGCACCTGTAGACGCAGGGGCACCCACGTCGGCGCATGCGACCATCCTCGAAGAGCGCCCCTGCGTAGGGCTGTTCCTGCCCGACGGCACAGACACAGGGCTCGCCTTCCACGGCGTGCCGGGCGGGCACGAGTTCAACTCCTTCGTGGTCGGGCTGTACAACGCGGCGGGACCCGGGCAGCCCCTGGATGAAGACAGCCTGCGGCGGATCCGTTCCATCGACGAGCCCACGCAGCTGCGCGTGTTCGTGTCGCTCTCGTGCACCATGTGCCCCGAGACCGTGATGAGCGCCCAGCGCATCGCCTCCCTGCACCCCGACGTGCGGGTGGATGTCTACGACCTCAATCATTTCCCTGCCCTGCGGGAGCAGTACCAAGTCATGAGCGTGCCCTGCATGGTCTGTGGCGACCAAGTCTCCTTTGGGAAGAAGAACGTGGAGCAGGTGCTGGAGTTTTTGGGGCGATAACAAGCAAGGCAGATCGGGAGTTTGACATCCTCGCACTTATTCGTTACAATAAGTGCGAGGAGAATGCATTTTATGGAACGTAAAATTGTAAAAGCTTTGCTGGAATGGAAGAAGCGTCCCGACCGTCTTCCGCTGCTCCTGCAAGGCGCAAGACAGGTTGGCAAGACGTATGCCCTGCTGACATTCGGAAAGGAACATTACAGAAATGTCGCTTACTTCAGCCTGGAGGAATCGGGCGACATACCGGCTGTTTTCGCGCGTGACCTGAATCCGGAGCGCATTGTGCGAGAGCTTGCCGCGCGGTCAGGCATCAGCATCCTGCCCGGTGACACCTTGATCATCTTGGACGAAATACAGGCGAGCGAGCGGGCACTGTCCTCTCTCAAGTATTTTGCCGAGCGTGCGCCGCAGTACCATGTCGCTGCTGCGGGCAGTTTGCTCGGTGTCGCCATGAAGCGCGAACGGTACTCCTTCCCTGTTGGCAAGCTGGATATGCACAAGCTCATGCCGATGGATTTCGAGGAGTTTCTCTGGGCAATTGGGGAAGAAGGGCTGTGCGCTTTAATCCGTGAATCCTATGAGGGGTTTGTGCCCCTGTCGCTTCATGAAACCGCGATGGATCTGTATAAGACTTACCTCGTAGTCGGCGGTATGCCGCAGGTTGTGAAGGAATACGCTGAGAAGCGTGACTTCGACTTCGTGTCCGTTGCCCAGCGCGCTCTGAACGATTCCTACATCGCGGACATGGCAAAATATGCCACTCCGCAGGAGACCAACCGCATCATGGCTGCATGGCAGTCTGTCCCGGCGCAGCTTGCAAAGGAAAACCACAAATTCCAGTACCGGGTCATCAAGTCAGGCGCTCGGGCAGGTGATTATGCTGTGGCGCTCGACTGGCTCAGCGCCGCCGGCATGATCAACAAATGCGTCCATGCAAGCGAGGGCAAGTATC
>JAITHG010000105.1 GCA_031280075.1 Eubacteriales Family XIII. Incertae Sedis bacterium
CAGAACTTGCGGAAATCGGCAGCGGGATGGGGTTGTATTATCAGGCAATCCCCTTCATATTCTACGGCTGGGCAGCCGTCATCATCGTGCCGTTTGCCGCGCTGCGCATCATCCCGCCCCTCTTCGCCATGAAACGCGCCTACGCCCGGGCGGAGGGCAGCGGTCAGGTCTATTCAGAGAAGAGCGCGCGTTTCAACGAACAGGGCTCGGCGGATCTGTCCGAGGGCAGGCTTGTCAACTTCGTCCTGCCTATCGGTCTGCTCATCACCGTCACTATCGTCACGGAGGATCTGCTGCTCGGGCTCGTATATTCCCTGATCCTTCAGCTTGTGCTCTACCTGGTGACACGCACAATCAACTTCAACACGTTCACAGAGCGCTTTGCCAAGGGCTTTGCGGACATGATCCCGATGCTCTTCATCTGCGCGGGCGCGCTGACCGTCAAACAGGCGATGGACGCAATCGGGCTGCCCGCCTACGTCATCAATGCCGTGCTGCCGTACATGACACCGGCTCTCTTCCCTGCCATCACCTTCGTCGTTGTGGCAGGGCTGTCCTTCATCACGGGGAGCAACTGGGGCATCCCCGCCGTGACCGTGCCCATCATCGCCCCCCTCGCGGTGCTCAGCGGGGCAAACGTGCCCATGACCCTCGCCGCCATAGTAAGTGGCGGCACCTTCGGCAGCCACGCCTGCTTCTACTCGGATGCCACCGTGCTCACCTCGCAGGCATCGGGCATCGACAACATGGAGCACGCCATCACGCAGATCCCCTACGCCGTCATCGGGGCAGTCCTCGCGATCGCCGCCTATATCGGGTTCGGATTGGCACTTACATAGTATTTGTTATCGTTAACACGACTGTAACTGTAGCCGTTTGGCTGCGGGAAGCCGCGCCGGGTTGTCGTTATGGGAAGATGAAAAGGAGAACAATAAAATGAAGATCGTATTGCTCGGAGCCGGACTGCAGGGCATCGCAACCGCCCTCGACCTCTCGTGGAACAAGAACATCCAGGAAGTTGTCATCGCCGACTACGACCTGGCGCGCGCGGAGTACGTCTCGAAGCTCTGCAATGGGAAATATGGCGAGAAGACGCGCGCAGTGCAGCTCGATGCCGGGGATCATGCAGCCATGGTCGCCTGCTTCAAAGGGGCGGACTTCGTCATCAACGAAGTCAATTATTATTACAATACAAAAGTGATGGATGCCTGCTTGGAGGCGGGGGTGCACTATGCCGACATCGGCGGTCTCTACGTGGAGACGATCAAGCAGGTGGAGTACGACGAGCGCTTCCGGGCAGCAGGGTTGCTCGCCATCATCGGCATCGGCGGGACACCCGGCGTGACGAACGTCTGCGCGCGCTGGGCGGCTGATCGGCTTGACACGGTGGAGGCAGTCGATGTCTACTGCGCCTGCGACGACTGGTCGTCTTCCACGAAGACCTTCGAAGTGACCTATGCCATCGAGACGATCATGGACGAGTTTTACATGAAGCCGATCCAGTTCATCGACGGGGAATACGTGGAAGTGGCACCGCGCAGCGGGGGACAGGTCGTCGCCTATCCCGGACCGATCGGCGAGATGTACTCGTACTACATCATGCATTCGGAGATGGGGACGATCCCCAAAAGCTTCCGGGACAAGGGCATCCGGCGCTGCACTTTCCGCATCGGCTTTCCGGAAGGCATCAAGGAAAAGCTCGAGTTCCTGCACGGGCTGGGCTTCAGCAGCAAGGAACCGGTGGACGTGGACGGCGCGGGCATCAGCCCCCTGCGCGTCCTCAAGCGCCTCATGGACTTGCAGCCGGACGATCCGGACGCGACCATCAACGACTGCGACATCGTCAAGACGGTGGTGACGGGCACAAAGGACGGAAAGCGTGTGGAGTACGCCCTCGACATGGTCTGCCGCACCGTGCGCGAGTGGCCAGAACTGCTGGGCGCACAGGTCTACATCGGTGGAGCGCCAGCCTGGGCGGTGGAACTCTTCAGGCGCGGCGAGATCTCGGAAAGAGGTGCCCTAGGGCCGGAATGCTGCATCCCGCCCGAGCCCTTCTTCGAAGAAGCGGCAAAGCGCGAGATGTACGTGATGAGCACAAAGCGCGAGCTGCTGGGCGGCGGGGACTGGGATGCCGCGATGCAAAAGACGCGGCTGGACTAAGCGCAGCCCCGGTTGCAGCCCCGGTTGCCCGCAGTCGCCCGCATTTCCCTCTTGCGAACGCACGTTTATTCTGTTATAATTGAACCTATATAGGAGGTTCTTTATGGACGAACGCAAAACAGTCGTGTATTCGACGGAGAAGGGCGAACAAAAGACGACACTGGACATCCTGACGGCTGTCCGTGAGGCGCTTGAGGAAAAAGGCTACAACGCCATCGACCAGATGGTCGGCTACATTCTTTCCGGCGATCCTTCGTACATCACGGGGCACAACAACGCGAGGAACCTCATCCGGCGCATTGAGCGGGATGACCTAGTGGAAGAGCTCTTGCACACATTTTTGGACAAGTAGCCGGGATTTCTCGCGCTGCCTCACGAATGCGCTACAGCACCATGCGCGTACTGGCCCTGGATGTCGGTGATAAGACGATAGGCATCGCACTCAGCGATGAACTGGGAATCACCGCCCAGGGTCTTTTCACGCTCGCGCGCACCTCGGTCAAGCGCGACACGGACGAAGTGCTCACCCTCGTGCGCGAGCGGGGCGCGGGGCGCGTCCTCGTCGGGCTGCCCATCAACCTCGACGGCTCGGACAGCATGCAGACCACCAAGGTGCGCGACTTCGCCCAGAAACTCGAGAACAAGATGCGCAGCAACGGTCTGGCAGGGATCCCTGTGACCCTGCATGACGAACGCTTCACGACTAAGATCGCAGAGCGCGTCCTCATCGAGGCGGACATGCGCCGGGAGAAGCGCAAGGGCATCATAGACCGCCAGGCGGCCGTCGTCCTGCTTCAAGATTGGCTGGACACAAACACCCCCTGACCCCCGTCAGCACAGCAGCATCCAATACCATCCCCCTACATTTGCAGCAGGCACCGCACACACATGCCTTGTTTCCAAGCCTTGTAACTGCTATAATGAGGGAAACAACGTCCAAAGGCAATGGAGGGATATCGATGATTTCAGCAGGAGAATTCCGCAAGGGCATCACATTCGAGATCGACGGCGAACCGTTCGTCATCCTCGATTTTCAGCACGTCAAGCCGGGCAAGGGCAGCGCCTTCGTCCGCACGAAGTACAAGAACGTCATCACGGGCGTCATCCGCGAAGAGAGCTTCAATCCGAACGACAAGTACCCGCGCGCTCACATCGAGACGAAGAAGATGCAGTTCCTCTACAGCGACGGCGACCTGTACTACTTCATGGATGAAGAGACCTACGAACAGACCCCGCTGACCGCCGAGCAGGTGGAAGAGGCGATGCGCTGGCTGCGGGAGAACGACACCGCAGAAATCAAGTTCTACCAGGGCAACGCCTTCCTCGTAGAAGCCCCGAACTTCGTCGAGCTCGTCATCACGGAGACAGAGCCGGGTGTCAAGGGCGACACGGCGACAAACGTGACGAAGTCCGCGACCGTGGAGACAGGCGCGACCGTGCAGGTTCCCGTCTTCATCGAGGCAGGCGAGCGCATCAAGATCGACACGCGCTCCGGCGATTACCTCGGGCGCGCCTAGGCAGGCAGGCATGTGACGCAGATGGCTGGCAAGTACGCACAGGAACCGAAGCGCAGGATCTCGCCTGTCAAGGTGATCCTCTTGACTCTCCTCGTTGTCGTCCTGCTCCTCGGGGCGGCATTCGGCGTGGTCTATGCGAAATACCGCGCTACGCTGCAGGCAGTGGATCCCTCAGATGCAGGGCAGGTCGCCGTCACCGTCCCATCCGGCGCTTCCACGGAGACGATCGCACAGAGGCTTTCGGAGGTCGGGCTGATCGAAAGCGCCTTTTTCTTCAAGCTGCATTCCCGGCTTACCGGGCGCGACGGGCTCTACAAGCAAGGCGACTACGAGCTGGCGAAGACGATGACCACAGACCAGATCATGCAGGCTCTGATGGAAGGCGGTCAGTCGCAGGACGTGACGCGGTTCACGATCCCGGAGGGCTACAACACCGTGCAGATCATGCACCGGCTCGTGGACGAGGGGCTTGTGACAGAGGAATCTTTCATGGAGGCGCTGCGCGCCGACCGCTACGACTACCCCTTCCTCGCGGGCGTGCCCAATGACGACACACGCCTCGACGGTTTCCTGTACCCCGAAACCTACGAAATCTACGTAGGCGCGGACGCGGGCGACATCATCGACAAGATGCTCGCGCAGTTCGACAAGCTTTTCTTGCCGGAATACTACGAGCAGGCGAAGGCGCTTGGCTACACCGTGCGCGAAATCGTGACCATGGGTTCGCTCATCGAGCGGGAATCGAAGACGGCGGAAGAACGCCCAGTCATGGCAGGCGTGTTCTATAACCGTCTGAATGAAGACATGAAGCTCGAAAGCTGCGCGTCCATCCAGTACATCCTGG
>JAITHG010000095.1 GCA_031280075.1 Eubacteriales Family XIII. Incertae Sedis bacterium
GTGTACGGCGGGGAGCCGGAGACCGCCTTCCGCGAATACAGGTACTCCGACATCCTTCAGTGGACGGCCTTTGCATGGGAGTCGCCGGAGATGGGGCACGACCTGATCGTCATCTTCAAGCGCGCAGACTTGCTGGGACGGAAGGCGCGCTGGAGGGAAAGCAAAGCGACCGCCCCTGCACCCTCTCCGGGCTGAGCCAAGTGCTTCAGGACGGCTCATCCCGCAGCATGAAAAAGGCAGGCACAGAAACTGTTGACAAAAGCACACTCCCGGCGGGATTCCGACAAACCGTATCAACTGTATCCTCTACGCCATCCACCCCTCCAGCACCTCCATCCCGACCGGCACATAAGCATCCCGGTTGCCGGGAGCGCCTGGGGCGTTTTCCTTCCTGTACTGGGCGGGGGACATGTCGTGCCACCGGCGGAACTGCTGACAGTATTGGCTGCGCGTCGAGAAGCCCACGTCGGCTGCGATCTGATCGAGGTTGCGATCCGTGCCGAGCAGGAGGCGCTCGGACACGATGGCGCGGGAGAGCATGAGCGTGTCCTGGTAACTGAGCCCGAAGGCGCGCCGAATGAAGTGCGAGATGTGAAACTTGCTGTAAAACTCCGCCCTCGCCACGTCGTCCAAAGTCAGCTTCTCCTGACAGTTCATATAAATATAGTACGTGATGTGGTGCAGGCGGCGCATCTGCTCGGACGTGAGCCCGGAGCGCGCGAGTACGTCCATGTAGCGACCGCCCTCTTCCTTCACATAATAGATGTACTGGAAGGTGTCCACAAGGCGGTCGAGCAGAGCTGCTGTCTCCTGTTCGACTGCCCCGTTCCGCTCCGTCCCGTTTCTTCCCACGCCGTTTCTCTCCGATCCCTGTGCGCCGTCCCCGGCGAGCAGCCCGAAGATGGAGTGCAGATACTGCCTGCAGTCGGCGAGCGCCTCGTAAGGGTTGGGGGCATCGGAAAAACAGTAGTGTGCGAAGGAGATCTCCTTCAGGTTCGGGATGTGCTTCGTGAAATGCTCCACGTCGATGTACAGGCGCGCGAGCAGAACTCCCTCGTCGTCCTCGGCAGCAAGCCGGTGCGTCTCGCCGTAGTTCACGACGTAGATGTCGCCCTGCCGCAGGTGGTAGCGCATGTTCGCCTCCTGTAGGCAGAGTCTGCCGCGCAGCACCCACACGACTTCGAGCGGGTCGTGCCAGTGGCAAGCCTCGCCACGCATGTCAAGAAGTTCCATTGACACGTATGGCTGGTCAGATCGGAATGCCATTTTTCGGTAGCCCATTTTTCGCCTCTCCCTGGATTTCCGGTTTTCTGTGATGGCAGTTTTCCTTTTATAATTATTATAAATAGCCTTTGTACGGATCGCAAGAAAACACAAAAAAGACCTTGAAAAAAACTGCGACAGAACAAAAAAGTACAAAAATCGCAAGATAATGACCGGACTGCGCAAGTTCATGCCCATGCAGATGCGTTTGGACGCATAGAATAGGCTTGACGGGAATGAGCGGTTTGGGCTGCCAGGATGCGGCATCCGGCAATGGACAGGCTGCATGGCGCAGCTTCGCATTGGTCTGCTGAAGCAGATGGCGCGGCGCGGCTCTTGGTGGCAGCATGGAAGGAGGCGCAGGTGGGCGGATATTTTACTCGGATGGGCGATGGCGGCGGTGTCTATATGACGGCGGAGCAGATTCGCGCCGACATTGCGGAGGGGGTGGCGGATGCCGCGCGGCGCGGCAAGGTCGAGCCGCTCTCTGCTGACGAGCAGGCGCATCTCGCGGACATCGTCACCATGGACGGCATCGTTGTGGGCGTGCGGCAGGGCGAGCAGGTCGTCGGCTCCACCGACCAGGGGTCGGACACCCTCGGCGCGGAGTGCGGCGTGTCAGTCGACCGCATCGTGCAGGCACAGATCTATGAGCGCGGCTACGGGCTGGACTCCACGGACTTCGGCTTCACCGACTACAACTTCAAGGCAGTCAAGTCCATCGCTTCCTACGAGGCGAGCTACCTCGAGAAGGCGCTCGATGGAGCCATTATCCCCATCCTCTACGGGGGCATGCCCAACCTCGGCTTTTATACGAAGCCGGACGGCCCCATCCCGAACTGGGCGGAGCTGCTCCCGGCCGGTCGTGTGGAGGAGGCGCTCGCGGCGCAGGAGGAAGCCGTGGGGCTGGCGGTGCACGACATGGTCTACGTCTCGCAGGCGATGTACGGCGTGGGCGCAGACGGAATCAACCTTGACACCTGCGGGGCGGCAGGCGACGCGGATTTCCTCGCCTCCCTGCTCGCCTGCGAACAGATTCGCGAAAGCTGCCCCGGCATGGGTGTCGAGATCGGCATGGCAGGCGAGTTCGTGCTCGGCATGCACGGCAAACTGACATACAGGGGCGAACGCCTCGCAGGCATGTACCCGCACCGGCAGGTCGCCATGGCGGAGCAGGCGGGCGCGACCATCTTCGGGGCGGTCGTGAACACAAACACGTCGAAGTCCTTCGCCTGGAACATCGCCCGCGTCTGCACCTTCATCAAGGAGACCATGCGCGTCGCCGGTCGCATTGCTGTGCACGTCAATGTCGGCATGGGTGTCGGTGGTATCCCGATGTGCGAGGTCATCCCCTGCGACGCGGTCAGCCGCGCCGACAAGGCACTCATCGAAATCTGCAAGATCGACGGTCTATAGATCGGCGAGGGCGACCCCGTCGGCACGGAGATCACCCACTCCCTCACCGCATGCATGGGCGGCATCAAGACGGCCGGAGATCTGGTTCTCAGGATGCAGCTCATGGAAGGGATGAAGATCGACGAAGCCAAGCGGTTTGTGGCAGAGAAGCTCGGTGTGACACCGCTGGAGCTGTGCGATTCGACGCGGATGGCGGAGCTGCGCGAGGAGCGTGGCTTCGGCGTGCAGATGCCGTCGGAGGGCACACCCATGGGCATCGCCGCGAAAATGCGCATCGCCGAGGCGCTGGGCATCCGTATCGGTTCGGTGGAACAGTTTAGGAAAAAGGCAGGTCTGGAAGGAGGGACGCGGATTTGAAGACGGATTACAAAGACAGGACGCTCGGCTATTCCGTGCTGGAGAAGACGGATATCGAGGCGATCCACGAGGGCACGCTCGCCATCATGGGCGGGCACGGGGTCTGCGTCTTCGGCGAGGGGGCGCAGGACATCCTCGAAGGAGCAGGCTGCGAAGTGGATCGCGGCAACGGGCTGGTGAAATTCCCCGCCGACCTCGTCGAATCCTGCGTGGAGTCCGCGCCGGCGACCTTCGTCATGTGCGGGCAGGACCCCGCCAAGGACGTGACCGTGGGCGGGGATGCCGTGACCTTCACGA
Organism: Eubacteriales Family XIII. Incertae Sedis bacterium; assembly: GCA_031280075.1. Next base: position 3,334 of record JAITHG010000095.1, read on the forward strand.
CCTTCGGCACCGGGACGACCATCCTGGACATCCACACGGGCAAGCGGCGCGACACGACACTCGCCGACCTCGGAGACGTGGCGCGCTTCGCGGACGCGGTGGACGAGGTGGACACCTTCACCATCGCCGTCGCGGCGCAGGACGTGCCCGAGTCAATCAAAGACCTTTACGAAGGCGAGGCAGTGCTGAACAACACGCGCAAGCACTTCGGGCACGACACGGAGGGCGGGCGCAACACGCGGCGTTTCATTCGCATGGCAGCCGCCGTGGCAGGCGGCATGGACGCGCTGCGCGAGCGCCCCATCGTCTCGCTGGGTGCCTGCCCCAACAGCCCGCTAGAGATCCACGAGGCAGCAGGCGAGCAGATCGTCGCGGCGGCGGAGGCCGGGCTGCCGATGGACATCCTCTCTATGGGACTCGCGGGCGGGACGACACCCGTCACGCTGGCGGGCACCCTGCTCACGACCAACTGCGAGATCCTCGCGGGGGTCGTCCTGAGCCAGTGTGTGCGCAAGGGCACGCCTGTGATGTACGGCAGCTCGAGCACCCTCATGGATCTGCGGCTCGTGACCTCGCCCGTGGGCGCGCCGGAGCACGCCCTGCTCGGCGCTGCGACCGCGCAGATCGCAAGGTATTACGGCATCCCCAACGACGCGGCGGGGACATAGGGGGACAGCAAGGTCATCGATGCCCAGATCGGGCACGAGAAGACCTTGACCACCCTGCTCGCGGCGTGCGCGGGAAGCAACGTGATCTACGGGATGGGAATGCTCGAGATGGGCATGACCATCAGTTACGAACAGCTTCTCATCGATGCCGAGATCGTCCGCATGACGCGCCGCGTGCTGCAGGGCATCCCCGTGGACGAGGTGACGCTCGCCGCAGACCTGATCCGTAAGGTAGGCACCGGCGGATCCTATCTGGGCGAACGGCACACGCGCGAACACATGCGGACTGCCTCGCAGGCGCGGCTCATCGACCGCAGGATGTTTGACACTTGGGAGCGCGAAGGCGGAACCGACATCGCGGCGCGCGCACACGAACAGGCGCTGCACATCCTCGAAACCCACCGTGTCAAGCCGCTGCCGGAGCACGTGCGGCAGGAAATCCGGAGCATCGTGGAAGAGGCGCGCGAGGAACTGGCAGAGTCGGAACCGAGCCAAGAATAGGGGCAAAACAGAAATAGAACAGGAATAGAGCCAGAACAGGAATAGCAGCAGAGGCAGAATCGGAATCGAAATCGCATTCTAGAACAAAAGCAGAAACAGAGCAAAAGCAAAAGCAGACGCAACAGAAAGAGTCGAAGGAGGATCCAAAATGAGCGAACTGTACGAGAAGATGCGGACGGCGGTGCTGGACGGAGAGGACGGGGACGCGGCGGATCTCGCGCGCGAAGCGCTCGCACAGGGGCTGCCGCTGCGGCAGGTCATGGACGAGGGCTTCCTGGCGGGCATCCAGGAGGTCGGGAAGCTCTACGCCTCCGGAGAATATTACCTGCCCGACCTCATGTGCTCCGCCGACGCGATGAAGGCGGCGCTCGAGGTGCTCGACGAGGAGATCCGCAAGCCCTCCAGCGAGATATCCTCGCGCGGAACGGTGCTCGTCGCGACCGTGCAGGGAGACGTGCACGACATCGGCAAGGTCATCTGCGGCTCGATGCTCACGGCCGCAGGCTTTATCGTCACGGATCTCGGCGTGGATGTCCCCAACGAGGATGTCATCAAGGCGGTGGAGGAGCAGAAGCCGGATTTCCTCGGGCTCTCCGCCCTGCTTACGACGACCATGGAGGAACAGGGCAACATCGTGAAGCTGTTGCAGGAGGGCGGGCTTCGCGACAAGGTGAAAATCCTCATCGGCGGCGCACCCGTGACAAAGGAGTTCGGCGAGAAAATCGGCGCGGACGGCTATTCGGACGATGCGATCTCCTGCGTCACCCTCGCGGAGCAGATGCTGGCGTAAAAGAGGGGAACCGGGAAGGAGGTGCGCGATGAGCGTAGGCGGAGACACATTGAACGGCGCTGGAAGCGCGGGCGGCATTCCCGCCCTGAAGAAAAACAAGATGGGCATGTGGACTGTGGCATTCATGATTTTCTGCCTCTGCGCCGGGGGTTGCTTCGGCATAGAGGAGATGATTTCGAGCTGCGGGCCGGGCATGACCATCGCCCTGCTGCTGATCATCCCGATCGTTTACGGCTACCCGGTGGGGCTCGTCTGTGCGGAGCTCGGGTCAGCCATGCCGGATGAGGGCGGGTTTTATGTCTGGCCCAAGAAGGCATTCGGCGAGTTTTGGGGCTTTCAGGCAGGATGGTGGCGCACGGTGGCGACCTATATCGACAACACGCTGTACGTCATCCTGGGCGGCGCCTACGTGAGCGTCGCCTTCGACCTTGACCCAACCGCCGACTACCTCGCGAAGGTCGGCATGATCACCCTCTTCATCATCATCAACCTCAAGGGGCTGCGGGAGGTCGGCTTTTTGAGCAGCGTGCTCGCGGTGCTCGTCCTCTTGGCGTTCACGCTCGTCGCGGTGGTCGGCGTGCTGCACTGGCAGTTCAACCCCGTGACCCCCTTCCTGCCGCCGGGCAGCGGATTTGCCGAGACGCTCGGCACGGGGCTGGCCATCGCGATGTGGTGCTACTGCGGCTACGAGTCCATGTCCTCGCTGGCAGGCGAGATGGAAAACCCGCAGGTCATCCCGAAGGCGCTCATCATCGCGATTCCCGCGATTGCCTTCATTTATGTCATCCCTACCCTGGCGGGCGTCGCCTCCCTCGGGCACTGGGACGAGTGGTCGCCGGACGGGGGCTACACCTACTCCATGGTGCTGACGCAGTACGTATCCCCGGTCTTCGGTGTCATCTTCGCCTTCGTCGCCGTAGCCGCCAACCTCGGCATCTACAACTCCTATGTCGCCTCGGGCTCGCGCGGCTTCTTCGTGCTCGCGGAGGACAACCTCGCGCCGAAGGTGCTGACGAAGCTCGGGAAGAAATCCGGCGTGCCCTGGGTGGCCATCATCCTCATGGGCATCACGAACGCCATCCTCTGCCGCTTCGCTTTCGAGATGGTCGTGGTCATCGACGTGTTCGTCTACATGTTCTCGCAGGCGCTCATGATGTTCGCCGCCATGAAGCTGCGCAAGACGATGCCGGAACGCCAGAAGGGAACCTTCCGCATCCCGCTCGGGGACAAGGGGCTCGCCGTTCTTTGCATCGTTCCGGTCATCGTCATGGTCGTCGCCCTCTACATCAACGGGACGGACTATTTCATCGGCGGCATCGTCGGCGTGCTCTCCGGTCCCATCGCCTACGTCATCTTTAAGTGGGCGTACAAGGGGCTGTGGAAAAAAGAGCCGAAGGCTTATCCGCTCAACCGCAAGACGCGCCTCGGCGTGCACGACCTCCGGCACATCTCGGACATGCTGTTCATCATCGCGGCCGTCGCAGCCATAGGCGCCATCTTCCTGCCTTGGTACGAGGACAGCTGGGGGCAGTGGGCGAACGGCTACCTCGCGGGCGACCCGTCCGAGTGGGCAGGGCTCGACGCGAGCGAATACACCGAGACTGCGGACGGGGTCTGGATCAAGGGCTATTATGAATCGATGTACGGCGTGCGGGACATCTTCGGGACGTTTGTCACCGCCATCCGAGTCAGCGTGCCTGTTTGCGCCGTCCTCGCCCTGCTGCTGCGCATCGCAGACCGGCGCGTGCAGCGCCACGGAGTCCTGGACAGCGCCGAGCAGGCGTGAGGCGATGCGGGCGCTGGGGGTGGATTGCTCGTGTGACGAGGTTGTTCGGGTAAACGATTGTCGGAAGCTGCTGGCCGCGACGACAGGCGGCGACTTGGAAGGAAGGTGAATCCATGGAACTCAATCTGCGCGCGCTGACGGAGGAAGAGGTGCTCCTCGTCCACGAGCGGACGCTTCGGATCCTGAAGGAGGCGGGCATCAGCGTCAAGAGCGAGAAGGCGCTCGACATCCTCGTGCAGGGCGGGGCAAAAATCCTGCGGGACGACATCGTCTCCATTTCGGAGGACATGGTCATGGATGCCCTGTGGACGGCGCCGAAGTCCTATGTCCTGGGGGCGCGCAACCCCATCTACGACCTGCCGGTTCCGACGACGGAGACGCGCTACGGGGTGGACGGTGTCGCGCCGACCATCCGCGACCTTGACACGGGCGAGGTGCGGGACTCCACGAAGCAGGATGTCTACAACATCGGACGCGTCTTCCAGAAGCTCAGCCTCGGCTCTGTCGCCTGGACGGGCTGCTCCGCGCTCGACATGCCGCCCGGCACGCACAGCCTGCACGAGTTTGCCGCGATCCTCGCGGGCACGTCGAAGCATGTGCAGTTTGAGCTGCGGCAGGAGGGGGAGGCGCAGTATGCTGTCGAGATCCTGAAAACCGTGCTCGGTTCCGAGGATGCGGTGCGCTCGCGCAAGATCGCCTCCGTGCTGTTCTGCCCGATTTCGCCCCTGACGCTCGACGACAGCATGCTCGATGCCTACCTCGCGCTGGCGGAGTACGGCGTGCCCGTCAACGTCTACCCCTGCCCGATCATCGGCAT
>JAITHG010000162.1 GCA_031280075.1 Eubacteriales Family XIII. Incertae Sedis bacterium
CCTGTGCCTCAGCCACGGTAGACGCCCACGCGCTGAAGCGCTGGCGTCCTCGATGTGCGAGGCACGACGGAGCTAAAGCTCCTGTGCCTCAGCCGACGGGAAGCCGCGCCTTCTGGATGGCTGCTCTGACCCTGCCGACGGAAGAGAGGGCGAGGGGCAGCGTAAGGGCATGCACGGCAATAACCATAACAGTTTTATAATCGGTAAAGACGCAACGGAGCACGAACACGCCTGGCAGCAGCATCACGGCGGAAACGGACAGTTTGCCCAGTTTGTCGAACAGCAGCGGTCTGTCTGCGCCGCCCCGCCCCCGGATGATGCGGGAGGTCACGATGAACTCCGCCAGCTTCAGGAGCATGACGAGCACAAACCATGCGGGTATGACCCCGAAATAGGCGAAGGTCGCCAGAGACAGGATGGTGTAGAGCGTGTCCGAAAGCACATCCAACTTTGCCCCGAGCACGGACGTGCACTGCAGCCTGCGTGCAAGGAACCCGTCCAGGACATCGGACAGGAGGATGGCAGAGAATAGCAGGAGCAAGACCAAGTTGTCCGCGCAGCCGTGGACAAAAATGTCATGGATGGAGAGGATGAACGGCAACACGAGCAGACCCCGTGCGAGCGACAGGGCGTTCGGGATGTTCCAGTAAATCAGCATGGTGCGCCTCCACTTGGTCAGGGTGTATCTACCAGCCCCATTGTATGCCGCAAGCCAGCGCGTGTCAAACGCACGCCCCAAAAAGTGTGTAAATTTGCTTCCCAATGCTGTCAGTAGTTCTCCCTATCAACTCGCAAGACAGAAATGAACCGTCCCCTATTTGTCTCTTGACAAACCGATTCAGATCTAGGATAATAATTATACCAGTATAACATATATGTAAACTATGTTATGCGGATGTGCTTGGGTGCCTTGATGGTTGCTTCTGCGCATTATGAAAAGGGGAGCGGTCTGTCCATCGCAAAACAGCCAAACCGCTCCGTGCAACCCAACAGGGTTCCAGTCCTATTATACCCTGTTGGCGGATTGTTGCTCAACCACCTGACCTGCAAAAATGTGGGGCGGGCGACTGGGCGATGAAACAGGGTTTTTTGCCAGAAGACATGCCGACCATACCGGGCGTTGGTTACCCGTAGCGGCGTGCGGTGAATCACCCGGAAAGGGAGGACACTATGCTATCCGTTTCTGTTGGGCGCGCCCGGCGCGCGAGACCCGCCACCCGGCGCGCAGTCGCCATTTTCGTATCCCTTGCACTTGTGCTCGCCTGCTTTTCCGTGCCACTCTTGCCCGGGCACGCGGAGGTGTCAGCGGTCTATGCGGCGGCGGACGCGGCAGGCGTCCCCACACCCTACCCCTGGAGCAAGGTGCCGGGGGGCACTTCGGGAGACTACCTTGCGGATGTCTACCAAGGTGTCGCCAAGGGTCATGTCTTTGAGGATCTAACGGTGGACCGGCTCGCCGATGTCCTCAGCGCAGCGGGCGACTATTACATCCTGCTCGCCAGCCCGACGCAGCAGACGGCGCAGCGGGTTGTCGGGCTGATCGGTGAACAGGCGAAAGCGGCGGGCATAAAGAAGATCTACCACTTCAATCCGATCATCGACAGCCATTACCTTGACATCACAAGCACGGATCCGCTGGTGCGTGACAGGGGTGTCACGCTGGGCAGCAAGGTCACCTACGACTACGAGCCGATCAATGGGACGCTCACGCATTCCGTCGGCGACATCTGGACGTACATCAAATCCTTCCTACCGCAAGATGCGGCGGGCGACCTCGTGCGCACCTACCGCTCGTCCGGCGTGCTGCTGCTGCGCTTCCACAAGGACAGCCACACGGATCTTGCCGCGCTGTCCGAGGTGGCTGCGACGTACAGCTTCCGCCCGGTCGACCTGGTGGGCTATGACAGGCAGGCGCAGGCGGCGAAAATCGCGTCCGTCTTTCGCACGGCAGACGGATCGCAGGTCGTGCCCGCAGGCATCCGCACCGAATACGACTTCTTTGCGCGCGCCTTCAACGGTGCCATCAGCGGGACGGCAAACGATCCGTTCACGGAGGACAAGTATCCAAGCGGGGAAGGCTTCCGGCTCGAGAGCGTCACCTTCGGGGAAGCTTTCAACCTCCTGAACGCGCCGGGTGAGCATACCTTCTTCTTCGGCGAGGTCGGCTGCGGCAACACGCAGGCGACCATCGGATGGCTCGCAGAAAAGGCGAAAGAGCGGGGCAGGACTGTCTATGTGGTGGACGGGTCGGTGGAAGGCTCGGTACGCTTCAAATCAGGCCAGCAGGTTGACGAAGTGCTGGCTTCCTCGAGCGGCAACAGCTGGCTGAACATCCGCCTTGGGCAGACGAATTCGAACGAGCCGGAGGCGAAGGCAGTCTCGTATCTGTACGGGGCTTTCGTCAGCTATTTTGGCGACGGCTTCATCACGGAGAATTGGTCGAAGAAGGGCAACAGCGTGCGCTACGACGTGGACGGCGACCCTGCCAAGCCGACGAATCACCCGTTTACGGGCGACCACGAACCGCCGTACAACGCGCCGCGCCTGCAGTACCCCTTCCTGTTTTCGTACAACAAGGGCTATGACCAGCCGGTGACGGTCTCGACGACCGCCATTCGCGTGGACTCGCTTTCGCCGCTGACGCTCACGGAGTACATGCTGTCGCTCGGCACGGTGGTTTCGGCACTGAACAAGAAGGCGGCAGGGACAGAGCTGAACGCGCAGGAGACCAATTCGATCCGCGGGCTTGAGGCATATGACGAAATCCTCAACCAGACCTACATCGCCAAGGCGCGCAAGCTGCAGCCGAGCAGCGCCGGGACGGGAACCGGCGGCACAGGCAGTGGAAACAACAATAATAATAACAATAACAATAATAATAATAACGGCGGCAACAGCGCGGCGAACACGACGACCGGGGGACTCGGCGCAGACGGCAAGGACAACTTGAAAGACACCGCGCCGAAACTCTTCCAGCGCAGCGGGCAGCCGAAAGTCTCCGGGAATTTCGTCGTCGGCAGCAGCCTGTCTGTGTCGCCGGGCGACTGGAGCGACAGCCCTAGCCTCAGCTATCAGTGGTACCGCAACAGCATCCCGATTCCCGGCGCGACCTCCATCTCTTACTCCCTCACGAAGCAGGACATCGGCAAGGTCGTGCAGGTGGAAGTGACCGGGAGCAAGGAGGGCTTCGTGACAGAAGGTCGGACTTCGGCGGCGACCACGGGCGCGAAGGTGAAGGGCGTGTTTGCCGGCGTGAAGGTGCCAGCCCTCTCCGGCAAGGCGCGCGTCGGCAGCACGCTGACCGCAAAACTGACGGGCGTTTCCCCGAAGCCTGCCCTCCAGTATCAGTGGTATGCGGACGGCAAGCGCATCGCCGGACAGGCGAAGCAGACGCTGAAACTGACGAAGGCGCTCAAGGGGAAGAAGGTCACGGTCAAGGTCATCTTGGGCAAGGCGAACTATGTCGGAAGGACGGTGACATCGAAAGGGGTGACGGTCAAATGAAGAACGCAAGGACAACCGCCGATCATAGACGCTGGGCGCGCGCAGGGCTGCGACTGTTGCTACTGCTGTTCTGCGCAGCGCTGGGGCTCGCGTCCCTTCCTGCGCTCGGCGGCGTGGAGGGTATGGTCGGCTTGGGCGGCGCACAGCAGGTATGGGCATACAACGGTTACTTGGAGGACTGCGACGCGAACGGCTACGACGACGAGACAGGCGCGCCCGTGCCGTGGCCCGGCTATGACGCGACGCACGGCGACACGATCCCGCCGGGTTGGGACGGGCAGCCGCACCCCTACGAGTATTACTTCCCGCCCAGCGGGGGTGGCACCCCGCCTCCGGGTGGGGATGGCGGCAGCAAGGGCGGCGGGACGGTCGACACGGGCAGCGGCACGGCGAGCCCCGCAGGCGGCATTCCCGCAACGCCGGGCAGCCTTGACGCGAAAGGCACAGGCGGGTCGGAGTCCACCGCGCAGCCCATCGCCAAGACGGATAGGGACACCCTGCTGAAAAAGACCTTCGCAAACACGCCAACGCCGAAGCTGTCCGGAACAGCAAAAGTAGGCAAGACGCTGAAGGCAATTGCAGGCAAATGGGAGACAGGCACGAAGATCAGCTACCAATGGCAAGCGGAAGGAAAGAACCTTCGAAGTCAGACAAAACCAAGCCTCAAGCTGACCGCAGCCCTCAAAGGCAAGAAAGTCGCACTGACCATCACGGCAACAAAGGTCGGCTACCTGCCCGAGAAAGTCAAATCAAAAACGGTGCTCGTGCGGTAGCCAGAGCAGGCTGGGGCAAAACGGAGAGACGAAAAGAAGAGACGAAAAGGGGACGGTTCATTTCTGTCTTGTATGAGACAGAAATGAACCGTCCCCTTTTCGTCTCTTCCGCTTTTCATCTGAAATGCGGTTATGTCCGCAAAAAGATCGACAAGACGCAAGTTTTGCGGTATTATGTGGCAAAGGCAGGTGATGGATTTGATTCTACGACCGAATTATGTGAACAAGATCATGGCGTATGCGGATGCGCCACTTGTCAAGATCCTTTCCGGCATCCGGCGATCCGGCAAGTCCACCATTCTGAAAATGGTGGAGCAGGCGTTGCGCCAGCGCGGGGTTGCGGACAACCGGATTCTTGTCTATCGTTTTGATTCGCTTGCGCTGGATGCGCTCAAGACAGCGAGGCGACTCTATGACGAGGTGAAAGGCAAGCTGTGCAAAGACGGGAAGACCTACCTGTTCTTCGACGAGATCCAAGAGGTCGAGGACTGGGAGAGGGCGGTCAATTCGTTGATGGCCGATTTCGATGTGGACATCTATGTGACGGGTTCCAATTCCCGCATGATGTCCTCCGAGATCTCGACCTACCTGACGGGGCGGTATGTGGGGTTCCGAGTGCTCCCGCTGTCCTTTGCCGAGTACCTGACGTTCCGCGAGAAGCAGATCCAAGACAATCCTATGTTTCTGAATGGTGCGGGCGATGCCGACGGAATGGGCTATGGGTGCGGGGACATGGAGTTCTCAGAGTTCGTGCGGCATTTCAAATACGTTGAATTCGCTAGGTACCTGCGGTTTGGCGGCTTTCCCGCAGTGCATCTGCGGGACTACTCGCGGGACGAAGCCTACGCGATTGTCCGCGACATATACAACTCCACCGTCTATACCGATATCGTCAGACGCAACCAAATCCGCAAGGTGGATCAACTGGAGCGGATCGTGGATTTCGCCTTCGACAATATTGGGCGCACGTTTTCGGCAGCGTCGATTGCCAAGTACCTCAAAAGTGAGCGGCGGGTTATTGACAACGAAACGGTCTCCAGCTATCTGCAAAAGCTGGAGGGCGCTTTCATCCTGCACCGCTGCCACCGCTATGACCTGCAGGGCAAGGCAATCCTCAAAACACAGGAGAAGTTCTATGTGGCAGACACCGCCATGCGCTACAGTGTACTCGGGTACACGCCGGACAGTGTGGCTGCCATGCTCGAAAACGTGGTGTATCTGGAACTGCTGCGCCGTGGCTACGAGGTTCACATCGGACAGGTTGTCGGCGGCGAGATAGACTTCGTCGCCACGCGCGGCGGCGACCGGCTGTACATCCAGGTCACGCAGGAGATCCGCTCCCAAGAAACCGAGCGGCGCGAGTATGAAAGGCTTTTGGACGTGCGGGACAACTACCCCAAATACGTCC
>JAITHG010000167.1 GCA_031280075.1 Eubacteriales Family XIII. Incertae Sedis bacterium
AAATAGCTTTAAATACAGATTGAAGTGCGTCAAATTCTTGTGGATGCAGCTCTGGAGCGGCAGGCATATAATGCTTGGTATCTAATGTCCGTAGCCGTATAAAGGGTAATACAAGAAAAGCCAAGCCAGTTCGTTTCCCGTGCCGTGCGGCTCTCGCCCGGCGCAGGGAGAAAAGGAGGTCGCATTATGACGCTCGAAGAGAAGGGTCGGCGTGATGGGCGGTTTTTCGCCTTCATGATCCCGGCATTCTTCCTGTGGCTGATCGGGCAGTACACCTTCCCGCTGTTCCCGACCGACCAGCTCAACGTAATCATCCCATACTTTGCGCAGAACCATGGTTGGACACCGACGGATGTCACGGATCCTGCGTCCATCGGCAGGTTTGTGCTCATCCCGCTGACGATCGTACTCGGCAATATCATCATCAAGATGGGGGCAAAGCGCGCGTTCTGCATCTTCATCTTCCTGTTCGGCGCGAGCGAGATCCTCATCGCGCTCGACGGCTCGCTGTCCATGGTCAGCATCGCAATGTTCCTGTTCCCGATCCTCGGCGTGGGCATGACGATGGCGACCTTCTCGCTTATCCGCAACTGGTTCCGGGACTGGCGCGGAACAGCGCTCGGCATTGTGACGCTCGTCTCCCCGCTCTCCAACGCAACATCGATCGCCTACCTGACTGCGGGCACGTCTCCGGGGGGCATCGGGTTTACGCCCACCTTCCTGATCCTCGCCCTGATCGTCTGCGCGGCAGGGGTGGTCGGCATGGCGATCATCCGCGAGACCCCGGAGAGCGTCGGGTGCTTCCCGGACGGGGCAAGGACTGCACCGCCGCCCGAGGAACTTGCCGATGCCTCGCTGGTAGGCCGCATCAAGATGCAGCACGTGTTCCGTCACAAGGAATCCTGGTTCCATCTCGTGGTGTTCGGCATCCTGCTCTCGTCCTTGACGGTCTACCCCGCCTTCTTCGTAACGCGCTTCGAGCAGCTAGGCTTCACGACGGCACAGATGACGGCTTTCACGTTCGGCTTCTCTATTCTAGGCGGCATCCTGTCCCTGATATCGGGCATCATCGACGACCGCCTCGGGACGAAGAACGCGTCCATCCTGCTCTGTTCGCTGTTCTTTCTCGGGACGATCGGGCTGCGCTTCGGGGCACCCGATCGCGCCTGGATGATCTGGATCGGCATCGTCGCGCTCGGCGGTGTCATCGGAGCAGCACCCAACCTCAATCCGTCCATGCTGCTGCACACTTTTGGGCGAAAGAGTTTCGACCACGCCTTCAAGTGGACCTACACAGTGCTGAATATCTTTCCTGCCGCAGGGCTGTATGTGACCTCGTTCGTCCTGACAAAGACGGGTTCGCTCAATCCGATGTACACTGCCATGATCCCCGTCGGCGCGCTGGCACTTATCCTGCTCATCCTGATCCGAAACAAGGTGGATCTCACGGCAGACGTGCTGGCAGACCAGGCGGGCAAAGAGGCGGGCAGCGCCCAACCTCCGACGGAGCCGTGACCGCAGCAGGCGTGCAGGTTCGGCAGGTCAGCGCTGCGTCTTCGCGGCTGCCACGCGCTCGAAGGATCTGGTCTTGATCATGATGATGCAGTCGATGACCGCTGCGATGCTGAGGACGAGGATGAGCACGAAGGCGGGGGTGTACGAGCCGCCTGCCCGCTGGATGAGCCATCCGGTGAAGAACACGGAGAGGGAGGCAGGACCGGCGCTTGCCACGATGAAGCTCAGGTTTTGCGCGTAGTGCGTGTCGCCGAACATGATGCGCACGGCGGCGACAGACCCGACGTTCGTGCCGCCGTAACTCAGCCCGACGAGCACCATGCCCGTAAGGATGAGTGGGGCGCTCGCGGCGGCGTTGCCCAGCACGAGCACGAGCCCGCCTGCGAACAGGACGAGCACGTAGAGCAGGATGACGCGCGAGAGGCGGATACGATCCATGAGGTAGCCGCCGATGACGCTCGAGATGCCGTTGGCAGGTGCGAACAGCAGCCCTGCCAGCGTCGCCACGCCGAGGTCGGCAGCAATTGTCCCGCCGAGGTCGGTCACGATGAGCCCGGCAGCGCGCGCGAAGAGGTTGAAGAGGAAGAGGTGCCAAAACCCGCTCGTGCGGAGCATCTCCCCCGGGCGCAGGTCGGAGAAATGCGCGTTCGGGTGGCTCTTCGGCTGCGGCAGGCGCACATCCTCCCCGGGCTTCTTCGCAAAAAAGAGCGTAAGCAATAGGATGGCGGTGAGCGTCACGCCGAGCAGGGCGATGCCCTTCAGCACGCCGAAATGTTGCGTATATACACCGCAGAGCGCGCCGAGCACAATGGGGCTGCCCCCACCCCACATCGTCCAGATTCCCGAGGTCAGCCCCACGCGTTCGGGGAACCAGGGCTGGTAGGTGTCGAAGGAGACGACCGCCCCGATGCCGACGGAGAGGGCGGCGATGATGCCGAAGCAGACCACGATGAGCACGAGGGCTGTCTGCGGGTTGTCCTCGGGAAGGAAGGCGAAAAGCCCCAGCCCCACAAACAGCGCAACGATGCCCGCGAGGACGACCGTGCGGTTGGAGAGTTTGCGCAGCAGAAAGCCCGCGACAAAGAGCATGAAGATGACGGTGATGTTGTGCACGCTGAACGGCAGGGAGAGCTGGCTCTCCGTCCACTCGGGATACAGCCCCCGCAGTCCGTCGCGGAAGTACGACCACGTGAAGAGATAGCCGCCCATCCCGACAGTGAACATGGCAGCAAAGAAAACGGGTACGCGGTTGACGCGTTTTGCAGATGATTCGGACATATCCCTATT
>JAITHG010000318.1 GCA_031280075.1 Eubacteriales Family XIII. Incertae Sedis bacterium
CTCTGGGTTGCGGATATGGATTTCAGGAGCCCACCCTGCGTTTTGGAGGCGCTGGAGCGCAGGGTGCATCACGGTGTCTTCGGGTATACGGAGCCGGATGGTCGGTACCATGAAGCGGTGCAGAACTGGTTTTGGGAGCGGCATGGATGGCGCACAGAGGAAGCGTGGCTGACGCTGGCATCCGGTGTGATGCCTGCCATCCACAGCGCCATCCTCGCATTCACTGCACCGGGCGACGCAGTGGTCATCCAGGAGCCGGTCTACTACCCCTTTGCAGAGGCCGTAAGGCTCACAGGGCGCAGGCTCGTCGTGAACGAACTCCCGCTGGATGGCGATGGTCGCTACACGATTGATCTCGAAGGCTTCGAACGGAAAGTGCTGCGCACCGGGGCCCAGCTGCTGCTGTTGTGCAGCCCGCACAATCCCGTCGGGCGCGTCTGGACAGAAGGCGAACTGCGTGCGCTCGGCGAGGTCTGCCTGCGGCACGGCGTGAAGGTCGTCGCGGACGAGATCCACCAAGACTTCGTCTATGGGGACAACAGGCACACCGTCTTTGCCGGTCTGTCAGACGAACTGGCGGACATCACCGTCACCTGCACCGCGCCGACCAAGACCTTCAATCTGGCTGGCGTGGGCATCGCGAACATCTTCATCGGGAACGAGGCGCTGCGAGGTGCCTTTCGCCGTGCGCAGGAAAAATCCGGACTGTCCGGTGCAAGCGCCCTGGGGCTGACTGCTTGCAGGGCAGCCTATGAGGGGGGACAGGCATGGCTCGCAGAACTGCTCTCCTATCTTGGGCGCAGCATGGAGATGGTCGAGGTGGCTGCAGAGGGCTGGCGCGGTGCCCGATTCAACCGCCCGGAAGGGACCTACCTGACCTGGATCGGCTTCCACGACGTGCTGCTGACGGACACCGACCTGAGCAATTTCCTGCTCAAACGTGCACGGGTTTGGCTGAGTGACGGACATCAGTTCGGGGCAGGTGGCTCCGGCTACATGCGACTGAACGCAGCTACGACGCACAGTCTGCTACGCGAGGCACTCGAGCGGATTTCGGAGGCGCTCCGCTAAGCCCCAATTTTTCCCATGCACGGTAATAGGCGAACAGCCCTGTGGAAAACCCTCTGTAAATCTTTGTAAAACCCATCCGGACAAGTTGATATTTCAATGTTTACGGCCATCAATTCTATCCACAGGCAGCAGTGGATAAAATTGTATACAATCTGAAAAAATATGTGGAAAAGACCTGTGCGCGTGATAATTCAAGGCTGTAACACTGTTGAAACATGTTCGAAACTATGCGAACATTGGTTGACATAATGCATCAGTCCGGCTCGCTCCGGATCGATTATTTTTGTAGACAGCACTATTGGATTCTTCTTTCTTTTCTGTCTTTGTGTCTCTGTTGACATCACTGTGCTAAAATATAGGGCAGGAAGAAACGGCATCGGCCAAGCACTAGGAAAGGGAAGGTTCATGCGTCAGCAACAAGTTTTCTACGACGACAGCCTGCCGGTCAACATCGTGCTGGCGGATATCCGTGACATACCCGCACACTACCATGAGGATACGGAACTGGTCTTCCTGCTGTCTGGGGGGCTGCGGCTGCGCAATGGCTACTTCCAGTACACGATGCGGCCGGGGGATGTCTTCATCGTGAGTCCCAGGGAAGTGCACGGGTATGCCTGCGAGGAAGGTGAAAACCTCACGATGCTTCTGCAGATCGACAACCAGTACTTCTCACGTCTCTACCCTGACTTTGCCAACTGCTTTTTTGTGACGGATCTGGATCACCCGGACAGCAATGAGATGGAGTCCCTGCGTGAGGTGTTGGCGCGGCTCATCATGGAGGCGGCGGCGAGTGCCGAGGGCTACGAGGTGCGCATACTCGAGCAGATGCACAGCCTCGTGCCCCAGCTCATGGGCAGCTTCCAGAACTTCCGAATGGAGAACGGGCGCTTCGTGAACACTGCGGCCAGCAAGGGCAACCCCGTGCTGGCAGACCGCATGAACCGCGTCCAGGATTTTCTCTACGACAACTATCAAAGGAAGCTGACGCTGCAGGAGATCTCGGAGCGGGAGCACCTGTCGGTCTACTACCTCTCCCACGTCATCAAATCCTGTACGGGGATGAGCTTCCGGGAACTGCTGTGCTTTGTGCGCGTGGAGGAATCGGAGAAGCTGTTGCTCGCGACGGACATGAAGGTATCCGCCATCTCCGAGGCAGTCGGCTTCTCCGCTGTGCGCTACTACCAGAAATATTTTGAGCTGTGGTACGGTCGCTCGCCGCAGGCGTATCGGGCGCAGTTTGGCACGAACGCCGCAACGGAAGGCGCTGAGGATGTAAGGGGCTGCACGTACAGTCAAGTAAGTGCGGCCGTCAAGCGCATTTCAAACGCCGTCTACCGCGCCTACAACGTCGTCCCGCGCAGCCCCTCGAGGTCTATCGAAGCCGACCTGGGCAACTGCGTGCAGGGCGGGGCGCGCAAGGTCTGGGCGGAGGGGACGCCGCTTGATCGTTTTTTCGCGGAGCGCAGAAGGGATGGGCGGGCGGCGGTCTTTCTGCACGACCTGCTGCTGGGGCTGGAAGAGCCGGTTTGCGCGGCAGGCGAGGACTACACTGTCACCGCCGTAGGGGGCACCCGGTGCGGCGAGGTCGCGGGCGTGTCCGTCCTCCTGTACAATACGGAAGCGTGGGCTGCGCATGCGGAGACTGCGCATGCGGAGACTGCCCCCTGCGCGCGAGCCTTTTGCGTCAGGTTGGTCGGGCTGTCCGGGCGCTTCCGCGTGCGGCGCGTGCACTACGGCAGCCGCAACATCAGTGCGGCCGCAGAGGGCGAAAGACTGAAGCACAGCCCGAAGTCAGAAAGGGATGCCAGACGGCTGCTCTGCTGCAAGGTGGATGCTTGGCCGGCCGTGACAGACACGCAGATGACGGCGGTCGGCAACCTGACGCTGGAGGTCTCCCTGGAAGGCTTCAGCGGGGAACTGATCCTCATTGAACGGATGGAGGGTGGGGAGGTCTGAATCGACAGCAGTGCAACTTCAGCAAGTCAGTCTTTACCTCGCAACAAGTCAGTATTTGCGCGAATATGTGCAAAGTGCTACGATGGAGGGAAAGCGGGAATCCACATCGCAACAAGGAGGGCAACATGAAGATACTGATCATCGGAGCGGGCGGCGTCGGCGCTTCTGCGGCGCATATCATCAAGCGTGCGGGAGCGGGCGGCGAATGGGCGCAGAAGGTCGTCCTCGCCGACTACAATGAAGCCCGTGCGAAGGAAGTCGCGGAGTCGCAGCTCGGCGGCGGGCGCTTCGTGGCGGCGCAGGTCGATGCGCGCAGCCCCGAGAGCATCAAAGCGGTCATCGCCGCGCAGGGGGTGGACTTCGTGCTGAACGCAGTCGAGCCTGCCTTCAACGAGACGATCTTCGACACCTGCTTCGAGGCAGGCGTGGGCTACATGGACTGCGCGATGACCCTGTCCGAAAAGCACCCCGACGATCCTTACAACAAAATAAACATCAAGCTGGGCGACTACCAGTTCGAGCGGCACGGGCAGTGGGAACAGAAAGGGCTCATGGCAGTCGTCGGCTCCGGCGTCGAGCCGGGCATGGCGGACGTGTTCGCCCGTTTCGCGCAGGATCACCTCTTCGACGAGATCGACGAGGTCAACGTGCGCGACGGCGACAACTACGAGGGCGGCGGCGACTTCGGCTTCTCCGTCTGGACGACGATCGAGGAATGCCTCAACCCGCCCGTCATCTGGGAGAAGGACAGGGGTTGGTTCACGACGGATCGCTTCTCAGAACCCGAGATCTTCTCCTTCCCCGGCGGCATCGGTGACGTGGAGGTCGTCAACGTGGAGCACGAGGAGGTGTTGCTCGTGCCGCGCGTCATCGACTGCAAGCGTGTCACGTTCAAGTACGGCGTGCCCGCGTCCTTCCGCCAGCTTCTGCTCAACCTCGAGTCAGTCGGTATGGCGGAAGCAAAACAGAGGATCAAGGTCGGCGACGCGGAGATCGCCCCGCGCGACTTCCTCGTGAAGGTCGTGCCCAGCCCGGTCGAATCGTCGAACGCCATGACGGGCAAGGGTTGTGCAGGCACCTGGGTCACGGGGAAAAAGGACGGCAAGCGCCGCTCCGTCTACCTCTACCAGGTGGCGGACAACCAGGAGTGCATCCGGCGCTACGGCACAAACTCCGTCGTCGCGCAGACGGCGGTCAACCCCGTCATCATGCTCGAACTCATCGACGCAGGCATCTGGACGCACAAGGGCGTGCACGGTCCCGAGTCCTTCGCGCCCGAGCCTTTCGTGGAGCGACTGGCCAAGTACGAGTTCCCGGCAGGCATGCGCGAGATGGACAGCGAGTACGCGGAGCACCTGAACGAGAAGGCGCTGCTGTCCGCTTTGTAGTCTCTGTTATATAATAATAGCATTGGTACTGTGACTTGCCGCACGCCGGTGCGCTGGACGGCGCGACTGTCCAAGGTTGAGCTGTCGGAGCAATAGTATGGAAAGGAGCGCCAAGGCTATGCTGAAGGAATGGCTGAAAGGCACGTGGAAGCTGGAGAGTTTTACGGGGAAGGACGCGGAAGGGCAGGTCGAGCACATCATGGGCGAGGGGGCGACAGGTTTCCTCTCCTATGCGCACGACGGCTGGGTGTCTGTGCAGATCGCCCGCGAGGGGCGTCCGCGCTATGACATTCCGGACGTGGAGGGCGGCTCGGACGAGCAGACGCTGGGCTGCGCCCGCTCGCTCTTCGCCTATGCAGGGCGCTACGAGGTGGACGAGGAGAATGCGATCGTCTACCACAACCTAGAGTTCAGCCTCATCCCAAACTGGATCGGAAGCAAACAAAAACGCTATATTCACCAGGAAGGGGATGACGTGCTCATCCTCACGGCAGACCCCGTGCGCATGGGGCGCTCCGGCAGGAAGCAGACCTCGAGCCTGCGCTGGCGGCGGCTCGGGCGGGAATAGACCAAAGCGCAAACGCGGGCGACCGGAGGCGGCCGCCCCTACAGCGCCCTTGCGCCTAAGACGATCCGGTCGCTGGCTTCACGCCTCAGGCAGAAGCTCTCGAAGCAAGCGCGGAATGGAAGCGTGTGCATTGACGATGAAGGCCTTCTCTGGCTGCAGCCCGCTGGCCTTGATCAAACCGTCGTAGTAGCGCTCCTTGTACGCCTCGTAGAGGTCGTCCTCCGGCATGCCCGCGCGGGCGAGGGACAGGACGAAGGCGGCCGTGTCCTCTGCCGCCCGGCGCGCCCGTTCAGGAAACTCCGTCGCTTGCATCCCGGTCAGCATGCCGTGGTGCGGCGTGAGGACATGCCGCGGCGTGAGGGCAGCGAGACGGTCGATGGACGACAGCGCCTGCCGGTAGCTGGAGATGAAGGAGGCGCGGTACGTGTCCCCGAAGGGAATCCCCGACGACTCGGAGGCTACGAGCAGATCTGCTTCCTCGAAATGGTAGCTCATGCAGCAGCGCGTATGCCCCGGCGTTGCGATCGCCTTGACATGCAGCCCATCCGACTCGATCACGTCCCCGTCCGCCAAAACCCTGTCCACGCGCAGCCCCGCCGTTCGGTCGGGCCCTTCCGGCATGCCCGTATACGCGGCGGCGGATGCGTTCATCTCGCGCATCAGCGCCCGCGCGCTCTCCTTCGCAAAAATCTGCGCCGCTGCCTCGGACGCGCAGACTAGGGCTTCCGGAAAGGCTTCCTTCACGGCGGGCAGCCCACCCACGTGGTCGTAGTGCGAATGCGTCAGCAGGACAAAGTCAAGCCGCCGTCCGCCCAGCGCCGCGCGCAACCTGTCCACAAGCGCATCCGCACTGAACGAAAAACCGCATTCGATCAAAAATGTGTGCCTTTCAAAAGAAACGAGAAACGCCTCGCCCCCCGGCACGCCGCCGACAGGCAGCGTCGAAAACTCAGTATTCTTCATAATGAACTATTGTACACCATCCATGGCACCAATGCAGCCCTCCTATAGCGTCGCCCCAGCCCTTTCTCCCGTGTCTTTTGTGTCCGCCTTCCCCGCAGGTGCGAGCCGCCTGTGCAGCCAGGCAGCCAGTGCATGGCTCCGGCGCTCAAGCAGTAGGGACAGGGGGATGGCGAGGGCGTTGGAGGTCGCGAGCGCGATAGCGAAACGCAGCCCATCCGGGAGCGGCAGCCCACAGCCCGCGAAAAAGACGAGGACGGGGTAGTGGATCAGGAACAGCGAATAGGAATAGCCGGAGAAAAACCGGATGGCCGTGCCGAACGCGCGGGCACGCCGGTGCATGCCGCGCCCCGTGCCGGCAGCAAGGAGCAGGAACACAAAGAGACCGGCAAGCAGCGTGAACGCGGGAAAATAGACATCGCCCGCATCGGCTGCCAGGCGGAATGCCGCATACAGCGAGACCGCCGCCGCGAGCAACATCAGGCAGCAGGCGAAGCCGCCCCAGCGCCGTTCGCGAAGCCCGCACGCCAGGAGGATCGCCGCGCCGAAAAACCAGGTGAGGGTGATGCCGTTTGCCCGTCCGTCCGCAATGTGGAAAACCGGGCTGATACTGAGGGGCAGCAGCAGGAGAAGGGGCAAGAGGCGCACCCGGCCCTGCCGGCTTCGCTTCGGGAGGACAAGCATGCAGTAGCCGAACAGCATGTAGAGCCACCACTCCACGCCGAGCGCCCAGAGAGGTCGGTCGGAGCCGAAGGACGTGATCGGGGCGAAGGACTCGAAGCCCGGGAAGTCCTGCAGGAAGAGAAGATTGCCCAAGAAAGTCCCAGCGTTGAACGCATCGCCAAAAAGGTAGGCATCACCGAGCAGCTGACGGCTCACCAAGTCAATGCCTACGACCAGCAGCAGCGCCGGGTAGTAGACGATGCAGATGCGCGCAAAGCGATCGATGAAGAACCCCCGAAAACTGTAAGGACGAGAAGCATCCGCCGTCTTGCGCCGGATGGAATAGAGCGTGAAATAGCCCGAAATCAGGAAGAGCAGCACGACGCCGAGATTCTGTACAGGGAAGGGAGGCTCCGCCAAATTGAAAAAGCTGACACCATGCCCGACGAGCACCATCCACGCCGCGCAGGCGCGCAGCAGATCCATCGTCAAGGAATTCGCTTGACCGAGTGTACGAAAACGATTGTCTGAACCCACGCCTGTGACCACGTATCCCTTCCAACTAGAGAATCAACTTGAAAACCGCCTGCCTGCAGCATGCGCCGAGGCGGAAAACCGACGTATTATTCTACCACAATGAGCCTGTCCAGGAATATGCGCGGCGTGGCAAAAAAAGTATCCGCAAATCCCTGTACGGCGTTGACATCCTCCCTGGAGCACGTTATTATATATAACATATATGTGATATATAACATATAGGAGCACATGCAATTAGTCCAAACGAAAGGAAAGGGGAATGCCCTCAATGACAAGGCTGCCAGAACTGGTTGGGAATACGCCGCTGCTGGCATTGACGCGGCTCAGCGTGCAGAACGGCGGCGCGGAGGTCTGGGCGAAGGCTGAATTCCTGAACCCCAGCGGTTCTGTAAAGGACAGAGCCGCCCTTGCCATGATGCGAGACGGGGTTTCATCCGGGCGGCTCACGAAAGAAAAAGTCCTCATCGATGCCACCAGCGGCAACACCGGCATTGCCTACGCGATGTTCGGTGCGGCGCTCGGCTACCGCGTGCGCCTCTACCTGCCGGCGAATACCGGGATAGAGCGCAAGCGCGTGATCGGCAGCTTTGGGGCGGAGCTGGTTGAGACCAACCCGCTGGAAGGCTCGGATGGTGCCCTGCTGGCAGTCCGTACAGAGGTTGCACGCGCACCGCAGTTGTATTTCTATCCGGATCAATACGCCAACCCGGCCAACCCACGCGCACACTACGAAGGCACGGGGGCGGAGGTGTACTGGCAGACGGAAGGGCGGGTCACGCACTTCATCTGCGGGATGGGGACGTCGGGGACTTTCGTTGGGACATCGAGGCGGCTGAAAGAAGAGAACCGTGCGATCCGCACCATCGCAGTCCAGCCCGATTCGCCGCTTCACGGCATAGAGGGGACGAAGCACATGGCATCCACGATCACGCCCGGCATCTACGACGACACAGACATGGACGAAGTGCTCACGGTCGGGACGGAAGAGGCCTATGGGATGGCGCGTCGACTGGCCGCAGAGGAAGGGCTCTTCGTCGGCATCTCGTCCGGGGCAAATGTGGCTGCGGCACTGCGCCTCGCAAAGACCTTGCCGCCGGACGCCCTCGTCGTCACCCTCCTGTGTGACGGCGGATCCCGTTACCTGACGGAGGGCTTCTGGGAACAGGGGCAGCAAGCAGGCCCTGCCAATACGGAAGGGGGCGGCATATGATCTGTCTGCTGGGTGAGCAAGAGCGGCAGATCCGCGAGGATGGCGAGCGGGTCTATCCAAACGAGGCATGCGGGATGCTGCTGGGGAGCGATGTGGGCGGCGAGCGGCAAATCCGGCGCGTCCTGCCCATCGAGAACGTGTTCGAGGCGGGGGAGAGGCATCACCGGTTCTCCATCGATCCGCTGGACTTTCTGAAGGCGGAGCGGGAGGCGGAGAAAAGCGGGCTGTCCGTCCTCGGGATCTACCACTCCCACCCCGACCATCCAGCCGCCCCGTCGGAATACGACCTGCGATTGGCATGGCCATATTATTCGTACATCATCGTTTCGGTGGAGGGCGGGCAGTCCTGCGGGATGACCTGCTGGCGGCTGGATGCGGATGCCGGGACGTTTCGCGAAGAGAGGATCCTGCCCGAGGATGGCTGATGCGGCACGGGCAAGAGACCGGTACCAGTTTTGAAAGGAGAACAGGCATGGCAGCAACATTGTTGATCCCCACTGCGCTTAGAGGCTTTGCAGACGGGGCGGGGAAAGTGGTCTTGGAAGGGGGCACGGCGGGCGCGCTGATTCGGTCTCTCGGGGAGCAGTTCCCCGACATCGTCCCCCATCTCTTCGACGAGGAAGGGAATCTGCGTTCTTATGTGAACGTCTTCATAGGGGAGGTGAACATCCGGGATCTGGATGGGCTGGACTCCGCGGTGGCAGACGGATCGGAAGTATCCATCGTGCCTGCCATCGCCGGGGGGTGCGGGGGAAGCCGGGTATGAGCGGTCCAGACACAGGCAAGGCGCATCTCCCGCCCCTCATCGACGATGGGCGCCTGGAGGATCTGACGCGCGACGAGCTGCGGAGGTATGGCAGGCACCTCATCCTGCCGGAGATCGGGCTGGAAGGGCAGAAGCGCCTGAAGGCGGCCAAGGTACTCATCGTCGGCACGGGCGGTTTGGGGGCGCCGCTCGCCCTCTACTTGGCGGCAGCCGGTGTGGGCACGCTCGGGCTCGTCGACTTCGACTTCGTGGAGGCATCCAACCTGCAGCGCCAGATCATCCACTCCACCGCCGACATCGACCGCCCCAAGACCGCATCCGCAAGGGACAGCGTGCTGGGCATCAACCCCGACGTCCGCGTGGAGGTGCACGACGTGGCGCTCACCAGCAAGAACGCCCTGCGTATTCTGGAAAAATATGATGTCGTGGCAGACGGGACGGACAACTACCCGACGCGCTACTTGGTGAACGATGCCTGCGTCCTGCTTGGCAAGCCCAACGTGTACGGCTCCGTCTTCCGCTATGAGGGGCAGGCGAGCGTGTTCTTTGCGGGGCACGGCCCCTGTTATCGGTGCCTCTATCCCGCCCCCCCGCCCCCCGGTCTCGTGCCGTCCTGTGCCGAGGGCGGCGTGGTCGGCGTGCTTCCGGGCATCGTGGGCACGCTGCAGGCGAACGAAGTCATCAAGCTGATCGTCGGCGGGGGGCAGGGGCTGGCAGGGCGGCTGCTGCTGTTCGACGCTTGGGAGGCGCGTTTCCGGGAACTGAGGCTGAGCCGCGATCCGTCCTGTCCCATCTGCGGCGACCATCCCACGATCGACGGGCTCATCGACTACGAGTCTTTCTGCGGACTCGGGCAGGACGGGGAGGAAGAGACCTTCGATTCCATCACAGCAACCGACCTCAAGGCACGCATCGACCGCGGCGACCCACTGCAGCTCATCGACATCCGCGAGCCTCACGAGCAGAGCATAGCAAAATTCCCGGGTGCCAGGTACATCCCGCTCGGGCAGATGTCCCGTCGGCTGGACGAATTCGATCCGGATGTGGACGCGGTCTGCCTCTGTAAGCGCGGGCAGCGGAGAGCCTCCGAGAACGGCAGGAGAGCCAGATCATCAACAACGACGACTATGGGCTGCTGAAGAATGTGGCGGACAGCCAGCGCATCAAACCGCTGAAGGGGGTG
>JAITHG010000114.1 GCA_031280075.1 Eubacteriales Family XIII. Incertae Sedis bacterium
CGCCTACCTTCATCGATGTATGCGCTGCCATCGGCTCCCGGTTGCGGATGCTGCCGATGCCCGGGATCTCTGCCAACTGTTGCCCGATCGCTTTCATCGCGTCCATGGCATCCACTGCGTCAAGCGCACCCTTTGCGTCTGTTGCGTATAACTGATTTCTATGTTCTGTTGTTTCCACGGTTCCCTTGCTGTCTGTCATGATGCTCCATTATACCATACCTGCCCTCTGCGCTGTGCGCGTGGACGGTGTCAATATGACCCTGCGGGCTCATCCGTCTGCCTCGCCGTTCCCGTAATAGCGATCCAAGAACGCCCGTTTCGTCTCCGCGAAGCGCCCTGTGTCGATGGCGGTACGGATCGCCTCCATCGTCCGCGTCAGGAAGCGCAGGTTGTGAATGGAGAGCAAAGTGGCGGACAGCATCTCCTGCGCCTTGAACAGGTGGCGTAGGTATGCCCTGCTGTAGTTTTGGCAGGTGTAGCAGTCGCAGTCCGGGTCGAGTGCGCCGAAGTCGCGCTCGAAGTGTGCGTTCTTGATGTTGAGCCGACCATCTGATGTGAGGGCACTGCCGTGGCGCGCCTCCCTCGTGGGCAGCACGCAGTCGAACATGTCTACGCCGCGCTCCACGCCTTCGAACAAGGCATCGGGCGTGCCGACACCCATGAGGTAGCGCGGTCTGTCTTCCGGCAGGTAGCCCACGCAGCCTTCGAGCACCTCGTACATCAGCTCCTTCGGCTCGCCGACGGACAGTCCGCCGATGGCGTAGCCGGGCAAGTCAAGCTCCGTGATCCGCCCGGCGCTCTCGCGGCGCAGGTCGGCGTACATGCCGCCCTGCATGATGCCGAAGAGTGCCTGACGCTCCGGTGCCGCGTGCGCCGCCTTGCAGCGTGCGAGCCAGCGCGCCGTGCGTTCGAGCGCATCCTTGGTATAGGTTTTGTCCGCCGGGTACTCCGTGCATTCGTCGAATGCCATGATGATGTCTGCTCCGAGCGCGTTCTGGACTTCGATGGATCGCTCCGGTGTCAGCACCTGCCGCGAGCCGTCGATATGGGAGCGGAAGGCGACACCGCTCTCCGTGATCTTGCGCAGAGGACCTAGGCTGAACACTTGGAAGCCGCCGCTGTCCGTCAGGATGGGGCGGTGCCAGTTCATGAAGCGGTGCAGCCCGCCTGCCTCGCGGACGAGTTCGTGCCCCGGGCGTAGGAAGAGGTGGTAGGTGTTCGCCAACAGGATGCGCGCTCCGAGCGCCTCCACATCCTCAGGTTTTACGGACTTGACGGTCGCCGCCGTCCCAACCGGCATGAAAACAGGCGTGTCGAACACTCCGTGCAGTGTCGTGACACGACCCCTCCGCGCCTGCGTACCTGCATCCTTCTGCAAGATTTCAAAGGACAGCGCCTGACTGCGCATACGTGAAGCTGCGTTTTGGTCTTTGTCAGTGTTTTTGTTCATAGGCATTGCCTTTCCATGTTCATATTTTCCTGTTGCGTCAGCAAAGATTGCTGCGGCAATTGCGTGTTGCTGCGGAGCGCCGAGGGAATATGCCGACTGCAAGGCAGCGAATGCCGAGCGGTCGGAACATATTCATTGGCTGCATACCAAACTTGTCAGTGATTCAGCCCCTACAGGATCAGCATGGCATCCCCGTAGCTGAAGAAGCGATAGCTTTCGCGAACAGCTTCCTTGTAGACGCGCAACATCTCTTCCCTGCCTGCGAAGGCGGAGATGAGCATGAAGAGTGTGGACTTCGGCAGGTGGAAGTTGGTGAGCAGCGCGCCTGCCATGCGGAAGCGGTAGCCGGGGTAGATGAAGATGTCCGTGCTGCCCTCCCCCGCCTGCAAAGATTGCGTACCTGCCTCGCCGCCTCGGCCTGCGGCGGAACTGCCTTCGAGCGTTCGCAAGGAGGTCGTCCCGACGCAGACGATGCGCCGCCCTTCCGCCTTTGCCCGGTTGATCCGCTGCGCGGATGCCTCTGGAACGAAATACTGCTCCGTATGCATCCGGTGCTCCGTGATGTCCTCCGTCTTGACGGGCAGGAAGGTGCCCAGCCCCACGTGCAGGGTGACGGGTGCCGTCGATGCACCCTTCGCGCGGAGCGCTGCGAGGATGTCCTCCGTGAAGTGCAGACCTGCCGTAGGTGCCGCGACCGATCCGGGCACACGGGCGTAGACCGTCTGGTAGCGCAGTTCGTCCTCGGTGTCTGCCTCGCGCCGGATGTACGGCGGCAATGGGACTTTCCCGAGAGCTGCGAGCCGTTCGGCAAAATCGCCTGCGCAGCCGAACCGCACAAGGCAGCCGCCATCTTCCCGGCGCTCGAGGAACTCCGCCTTGAAATCCTCGGCGAACGCCACGGTGTCCCCCGGGCGCAGACGCTTTGCTGGGCGCGCGAGCGTCTCCCATACCACGCCGCCGCCCGCGTCGGGCATGCTTTTCACGAGGAAGATCTCGACCGTCGCCCCAGTCGCCTCCTTCACGCCGATGAGGCGCGCGTGGATGACCTTTGAGTCGTTGAGGACGAGCAGGTCGTCCGAGCGGATGTATTCCACGATGTCCGAAAAGCGGCGGTGTTCCACGTGCCCGCCCTGCCGGTTGTAGACGAGCAGTCGGCTGCCGTCCCGCCGCTCTGCGGGGCGCTGCGCAATCAGGTGCTCCGGAAGGTCGTAGTCGAAGAGGGACAGATCCATACGGCTACGCTTCCTCATCGTCCATGAAGGTGATCTGGAGATCCTGCGGCTCGGGCGGTGTCAGCCCGAGGTGCAGCCAGGCATCCCGCGACGCGACGCGCCCCTGCTTCGTCCGGTGCAGGAACCCTGCCTGAATCAGGAAGGGTTCGTAGACGTCCTCGATCGTGACGCGCTCCTCGCCGATGGCGGCGGAGATGGTGTCGATGCCGACGGGTCCACCACCGAATTTGTCGATGATGAGGCGCAGGATGTCACGGTCGAGCCCCTCCAGCCCCCGCTCGTCGATGCCGAGGGCGGACAGAGTCTCGCGCGTGATGGGCACGTCGATGTGCCCGCCTCCCTTCACCTGCGCGAAGTCCCGCACGCGCTTCAGCAGCCTGTTTGCCACGCGCG
>JAITHG010000029.1 GCA_031280075.1 Eubacteriales Family XIII. Incertae Sedis bacterium
TCGCACCTCGATGCCCGGCCGTGGCACGACATTGCCGTAACCGACGACGACCTGACCGATCTCCGTGCCGCCCGAGTCCTTGTAGCGGATGGTGCAGGTGCTGTCCGACACAGAGACACCGCCGCCGGATGGATCGTCCAGCGCATCCACGCGCAGCAGGGCGATCAATGCCAAAAACACAATGCACCCGACTATTACAGTTGCAAGCAGGATCCTTCTGTGGCGAGCCGCAAGGCTGCCAAGCCCAGTTTTCGTGAAAAACAAGTTGTCTCCCCCCTTTTCTCACAGGCATCCCTGCCCGCGAAGCCGCCGACTCCCCAGTCGACACACTTAAACCCCAATACTGCATCAATACGCGCTAGATCCGATTGATTCTTTAGATGACACGTTCATTTTATACCTTGTAAAATGGAATTGCAATAAAAGAGCAAGAAAAAATGACCGTTTATTTGCAAAAAGTCGCGAGAAGGAATGGGGGCTGAAAAAAAGACACGCCCCGCATCTGCGGGCGCGTGTCTTTTTCAGCAGTCGCTTCTGTTAAGAAGAACTGCGCAATACTACTGCTTTTCGAAGAACAGCTTCGTTCCGCTGGTCGTCTCTTCCAGCACGAGCTTGCCACCATCCATCTTGAGCGTGAGGGTTGCCAGCGCCTGTTCGCCGAAGGTCACAGTGTCGTCCTCGAACGTGTAGTCCGTGCCATCGTAGCTCTGCCCCATCACCGAGACGGATGCCTTTCCGTCATCGCCGAACGTAAAGCTGTAGTCGAAGCTCCCGAGCTGACTTTCATCGAATTCAACGCCACCAGCCTCACCGGACGTGAGTTTCCACGTGCCCGTGATCCCGGATTCCGCGTCGCCACCGCCATCTGCTCCGCCACCACCGCATGCAGCAAGCGCGAGGGCAACAACCAAGGCAAGAGCCACTACCAACAGTTTCCTTTTCATCTTTACAACTTCTCCTTTGCAATCGTCTCTTTTTCTGCAATAACAACAACTGATATTACCATACATTGCATCAAAAATGCAAAATATTTTTTCTCTTTGCGAGGAGCGCAGCGCCGCTGTGACAATTACAAAGATAGCCTGCTTCGTGACTGCGCTGTTGTCCCTACTACCATATTTCGCAAGACCGGCACAAAATCCACACGCTGTGGATTGAAGGTGGTATAATCGCTTCTGTTCGCTGAACAACGCCAATAAGCCTGCGGCGGCGTTCGCCGCAACAGCTGGAAATGGACGGGCTGCGGTTGCTTCTTGCAACCTGCACTCGCCGGGAAGGAAGACATTATGAAGACTATCCATAGAAGGGCTGCGGCTGCCATACTCGCACTGCTGATCACGCTTGCGCTCTTGCCGGGCTGCAGCGTTGGTGAGGAGAAAACGATGCCGCAGAAAGGCACAGGGGACATCAGCGCCACGGAGGCCTTCGATACGCTTGCGGACAGGATGTTCCGCCATTATGCCACATCGGACTCACTCACGCTGAACTACCTGCTCACCTATCCGGGCAACTACGATATCCAGCCTCCGGAGCCGCGCTTTGCGGACTATAGCCTCCAGGGGATGGAGCACGAGGCGGAGTACTGTCAGAGCCGGCTGAAGGAGCTTGCGGGAATCGACCGCGCCGCGCTGGACGGAGAGAGGCAGCTCACCTACGACATCCTCGTAGATCAGATGAAGCGTTCCTCCGCACTGGCGGACAACGGGTTTCTGGCGTATGGGGAACTGCTGTCGCCAACGGTCGGCACGCAGGTGACGCTGCCGGTGCTGCTGGCGGAATACAGGATTGTGCAGCTGTTCGATGCGGATCGGTATGTCAAGCTCCTGCGGACCCTCCCCGCCGCCGTGGACAACATCATCGCCTTTGAGCAGACCAAGAAGGAGAAGGGGCTGTTCATGGCGAAGACGGCTGCGGACGACGTCATCGCGCAGATCGGCGAATTCATCGAAAAACCGCAGGAAAACCTACTGATCAAAACGTTCAATGACAAGGTGGACGCACTGAAGAAAACGGATAAGGCGACGAAGGAAGAAGTGAAGGCGGACAACCGCAAGGTCGTGCTCGAGGTTGTCATCCCCGCATTCGAGCGCCTTCGGAATGCCCTGAAAAAGCTCAATGAAGGCAATGGGCGCACAGGCGGAGTGTCCAGCCTGCCGAAGGGTCAGGAGTATTACCGCCTGCTCGCACAGGGCAGCGCCGGATCCGCCAGGGGTGTCGAGGAGATGGAGGGCATGCTGGAGAAAGCGATGGAGCAGTCGGTGGGCAGCCAGAAAAAGCTCCTTGAGAAGAACCCGAAGCTCGCCACGCAGATGGTGAATCCGAAGTTGCCCCAGGGCGATCCGGACGAAATCCTGCGCACGCTCCGCCAGAAGATCCAGGAGGATTTCCCGGCGCTCGACGGCACGGATTACAGGCTGAAATATGTCCACCCCTCGCTCGAAAAATACGCCAGCCCCGCCTTCTACCTGGTTCCGACCATCGACGACAAATCGGACAACATCATCTATATCAACCGGGGCAGGGCGGGGCAGGGCGGCCCGCTATTTCCGATGCTCGCACACGAGGGCTTTCCCGGGCATCTTTACCAGATGGTGTATTTCAAGTCACTCGGGCGCGCCCCCATCCGGTCTGCCCTCGACTTCAGCGCCCACAGCGAGGGCTGGGCGAGTTATGTGGAGAGGCTGTCCTATAAATGGGGCGGTTTGGACGATGACCTCGCGGACATCCTCATCGAGAACAGCGTCTACTTCCTCGCCCTGAACGCGGTCGTGGACATCGGTGTCAACTACCGTGGCTGGGACAAGGCGACCTTGGCGGGCTATTTGGAAAAGCACGGGCTCGGGGACGAAAAGACGGTGAGCGAGATGTACAACTCTGTCGTCGCGGAGCCGTGCAACATCCTGAAATACGCCATGGGCTACCTCGAATTCAAGGAGCTGCGCGGCAAGGCGGAGGCAGCCCTCGGCGGCAGGTTCGACGCAAAGGCGCTCCACCACTTCCTGCTCGAGACAGGCCCCGCCCCTTTCCCGGTCATCGATGCGCGGCTGGACGGCTGGCTTGCGGGGCAGACGGAAGCCGGGAAAGAAAAGGCGGCAGCGTAGCGAATCACCCAGACTACCTTGGCATGGTATAATGTTCCTATGGAAAAGATACCAGCAATACCATTCAAAAAGCGGACGCGGGCGTTTGGGGCGAGGGCAGCGGCAGTCCTGCTCGCCCTTCTGCTCGTGTCCTCCCTCTTTGCAGGCTGCGCGCAGGACGCGAAGGAAGAGCCCCCCGGGCCGCCCAGGACGGATGCTGCCGCTTTCGACCAGCTTGCGGAGGATTTATTCCGGCACTATGCCTCCGCCGATTCGCTGAGCCTGAACTACACGGTCGCGAGTCCGAAGGGCTTCGGCATCACGCCTCCCGAGCCGACCTTCGGCGACTTCAGCATCGAGGGGACGCAGAAAGAGATCGAGTACAGCCGGGAGGCGCTCACGGCGCTCGAGGCAATCGACGTAGACAAGCTCAACCAAAAGCAGCGGCTCACGCGGGACATCTTGCTGGACACCCTGCGGGCAGAGGCAGAATATGCGGACGGGGACTTCCTCCTGTACGGCGAGCTGCTGTCCCCGACAATCGGGCTGCAGGCGAACCTGCCCGTACTGCTCGCGGAGTACCACCTCTATGACAAGATGGACATCGATCCATATATAGAACTGCTGAAGACCCTCCCCGACGCGGTCTCTGAGATCATCGGGTTCGAGAAGGAGAAGAAGGCGAAGGGGCTCTTCATGGCGAAGAGTGCCGCGCAGGATGTCATCGGGCAGATCGACGAGTTCACGGCGGAGACGGACGGCAACCTGCTGATCGAGGTCTTCGACGAGCGCATGGACGAGTTCCCCGGTCTGACGGACGAGGAGCGGGCGCGCTTCAAGAAGGAGAACCGGGCGGCGGTTCTGGATGCCGTGATCCCTGCCTACCAGACGCTCCGGGATGCGCTGGAGGAACTGAACAAGGACAACAAGCGCACGGAAGGGCTGGGTGCGCTGCCGAAGGGCGAGGCGTATTACCGCCTGCTCGTGCGGGGCGAGACAGGTTCGTCCTGGAGCGTCGAGGACATGGAGGCGCGGCTTGAGGCCTTGATGACGGAGCGGTCGGAGGAGATGATGGGCATCCTCTACGAGGACGAGGAAGTCCTCTCTTCCTATTATTTGCCACCCTGGCCGGAGGAAGACCCGGAGAAGATCCTGAAGCGGTTGCAGAAGAAGATCCTGGGTGAGTTCCCGCCGCTTGAGAATGCAGACTACACGCTGAAATACGTCCACAGCTCGCTAGAAGAGTACGCTAGCCCCGCTTTCTACCTGACACCGCCCATCGACGACACCTCGAACAACGTCATCTACATCAACCGCCTCCGCGAGGGCGAGGGCGGTCCTCTGTTCCCGTTGCTCGCCCACGAGGGATATCCTGGGCACCTCTACCAGATCGTCTACTTCAAGCGCTTCGGTGGCGAGCCCGTGCGCGACATTCTGGACTTCAGCGGCTACAATGAAGGCTGGGCTACCTACGTGGAGCAGCTCGCCTATGGCTGGGCAGGGCTGGACAAGGATCTCGTCACCGTGCTGTCCGACGACAACCTGCTGTCCCTGTGCCTCTACGCGGTCTCGGACATCAAGGTCAACTTCAGAGGATGGGATCAAAAGCAGCTCGCAGGCTACCTCGACGAGCTGGGATACGAAGGGGATGAGGTGGCAGGGCAGATCTACGACTC